>NZ_JBHUEO010000015.1:0-47728 GCF_042680885.1 Siminovitchia sediminis
ACAGGTCTAGGTGGATGGGAATCTTTTTCTTAAAAATAAAAACACAAAAATCTAGATACAAGTCGTCTAAATGTAAAATAAAAAAGCCTGTAGAGAAAAAAACATATACTTTCTCTACAAGCTGAAGACCGGCTTATCAGCCGGTCTTCTTTGTTCCTATATTTCATATAGATGATTAAGGAGGTCTCATTCTTTATGCAAATTGGATTTGAGTTGATGACGCAAAGAGCATGGACCATTTTGCCCGGGGCTTCTTTTACAATCGCAATTATATGGGATCAGGTAAAAATACCTTCATCGATCGGGAAAGATATCTTTTATGAAGGCGGGATCATTCTTCCCGATAAAATTCTGACAGGCACCGGCAGAATCCACCACATTTCAGAAAATACAATAAACCGCTTTGAACCCCTGCAATCTACACATTGCCGCCTCATTCCCTTTCCGAAAGATCCGCCGTCCACATTCATTTTAGACATTACAGTTCCAAAACCTGAAATGGCAAATACAATATACCAAACAAGTTTTATAAAAATGTGGCAAAGAAAAGATCATGTGATACAGGACACAAATTTATACTTTGATCCATTCTCTGTTCAACATATTCAAAGCAACATCTTTCAGATTGATTTATCTTATATACTGTTTAAAGGCCGATATTAAACTAAAACGGGTGTTAAAAAGTATACCACCAGGAATGCTGTAATCAGACGCATAATAATTCCTATAACGGCAGCCGTCAAGGCTTCTTTCTCATTCAAGTCAGAGTTTGCCGCCCAAATCACAGGGATTTGTCCCAGAATAGTAGACAGCGGCAATCCAGAAGATGCCAGTACAAAAGAGCCGATGACCAGACGGGGATCCATCGTTGCAGCCGTCTCCGACAATTGAGCCATTGCCAGTGTTGGTGTTGCCAGTATGGATAAAATACCTGTTTCCGGGTCAATACTCAACGCAAGCAAACCTGCAGATAACGCAGATTCAATGGGCTTCCACACACCAATGTATTCCAGAAGGCCAATTACCGCGAACACTGCAGCCACTGCAGGGATGATTAAAAGGAATACCAACTCCGCTCCTTCCCGTGCAGCATTGAATAAGGTAGGCAATGGTCCTGTTGTTGGAGTGAACTTCGGCAGATTTTCAATATCAACCGCTTTCGTATCACGATAAATCGTCTTTGACAAAATGAACGGTGCGACAATGACAGGAAGAAAGACAGCGACAATGACAACTACAAATGCATTGACACCAACAGCGGTCAAGGCAAGCATTCCCAACATAAAAGTGGAGAAGGACTGCTGCGACTGGACCATCGTAGCAATCGCCATCTTCTGCTCTGCTCTTGTAGCCCCTGAACGGACAAGGATGGGACCTGCAATTTTCCCTGCTGCATTAATGTCTCCAAGAATATTATAAATGCTTGGAATCAAGACAGCCGAATTGATTTTGAGCAGCTTAGTCACCGGAAGAAACACGCGGATCAGAGCATCCGTAAACCCAAGCCTTTCTAATGTTCTGCCAATCACAACACTGACGATGATCGTTACCCCGACTGTTCCCGTTAGAAACACTTCGACAACAACCGGGAAAACTTTATCCACCATCGCGTTAAATAAACCTGCCAACGTGCCTGGAGAGATCATCATGACGGACAATGAAGCAACAATTAAAGCAAGGCCAATCAATTCAATTCTTTCCCACTTCTTTCTCCGAGGAACAGGTTGGCTGACAGCTTCCCCCAGAGAAACTTCTTCTTTCTCAAGAGGCTTAATTTCACCCATTTTTATTCACTCCTTCACTATGATAACTCAGCAAGTTTTTTCTTGATTAAGTACTTGGACGCCATCCTCTCGGCATATTTCATCATTTGCGGTGTCCCTACTAATCTCGCAGGGTAACTCGTCACCCGTTCCCTGAAAACGACTACCTCAACATCGGGAAGAAGCATGTCCAAGGCATAGGCGAGCGGAAGCCCATTTTCAAGTATCTCCAGTACATGACAGTTCCCGACGAGAAAATTTAAGTTTAATTCTTCAGCTGTACGGATCAATTCATGCCCGTCATACACCCGGCTGATTGATGCAATGACAGTATCTGCTTCCGGATGCTCCTTTGCTGCCTGCCGCAAGTGGTCAGGTGTAAATCCGGTATGAGGAAAAATATGGATGATATGTTTCACAGGGCTTTCCGGTTCTCCCCGAAGAATTCTTCCGCGAGTCACTACACTTGTCTCGGTCACAGCATTATTTTTTCGAATTTCTTTTTCTAAGAAAAGCAGATTGTTTTCCTCTTCCAGACCCATATAAGAGTCCAGGCGGTTCAATATATCTTCGAGCGTAGTTACATCTGGCAGGGCTTTGCCGACAAATAAGACGTTCCCTTCAAGTCCTCCATAAGAAATGTCTGTATGATATACTTCATGTCCATGTAAGAAAGAGATTCCCGGATGCAGTCCGTGAAAAGCCTCATGGAGTTCAAAGACTGTGATATTATAGAGGTCGAGATAATTCTTTAAAGTGACACCGCCGGAATTTGCGGCTTCTGCGATCGGATGGTGGGCTATAATAGCATCTACCCCGGTTGCACCAGCCAGTTCAATCGAGCCCTCTGTCATTGTCATGGTAACCGCCAGCTTTTTCACCTCCCTGTTCCTGTCTCCATAAACCAACCCTGGGGTTTCCATAATTTCTTTCCCGGGTAAGCCGGAAGATTTCTTAATAACAAACGGATGCTCTTGCTTGTGTACTTCCTGAAGGGATTGAATCACTCTTCCTCCTGTAATTTCATCCAATGCCTTTAAAATATCCTCTGCTGTATGCATGCATTTTCCTCCTCGCAGTATTTTTTTAATAAAAAAACGCCAGCACAAATCAGGCAGATGTGAATCTGCAGATTAGTACTGACGGTTTTTATGCACTCAAACGAGTTCATTTGACCAGTCACTTTGTTTTGAAATATATTGGGAGACATCCTTGTCAAGTAAGATGATGGTCACCGCAAGCTCCATAAATGGGTCATAGTCTTTTAAGATGGAAATGACCTTCATCTTATACTTTTTCTCTACCAAATCCTTAAAATGCTCCTTATGGCTGTCAATAATGGCTACATCCGTCATGCGGGTAACTAAGCGATTAAATTCGTCCAAATGTTTAAGAGAAGGAATTCTCTTATGATTGGCGAAAATTAATATCTTGTTACCCAAAATTTCAACCTTTTGACTTTTGACGCCAATATCAAACATCCGTAAATTGAGCTCATTGTAATCCTTTATCAACTCCTGTTTAAAATGGCCTAAAGCCAGTTTCATTGAACTATCACCTTCTTTTTGATAAGAAGATTCCAAATACTTAAACAGTAATCTATCACATTATCTTTTTGTTGTAAACCCTTACATTGGTTTTTTTGCCATTTTTTATTTTGTATACCATTTCTCCATGTCAAAATAAGT
The DNA here is from genome assembly GCF_042680885.1 of Siminovitchia sediminis. Lineage (NCBI taxonomy): Bacteria > Bacillati > Bacillota > Bacilli > Caryophanales > Bacillaceae > Siminovitchia > Siminovitchia sediminis. The sequence continues at coordinate 3,452 of NZ_JBHUEO010000015.1, forward strand.
CTCCATTTTATCAATTCAACATTACATTTATCTGCCCTAGCTTTTTTTTCTACATTTCTTTCCTTTTCTGCGGTTGATACTTTTCACTACAAGCATGGACTGTTAATAGTTTGACAATAAAATTGCCCCCCTCCCGCTTCTCCCTTCAAACTAATCAGCGTTTGCATTTCTGTTGTCTCGAACCAACAAAAGAAGCAGGAAAAGTTTGTATGTAAGAGACGATGTTTCATCGCTGCATTGCTTATACAATATAGATACATCTACTTTACTGAAGGTGGTGAGTACATTGGAAGCGGTAACAAGGAACATCTTTTTATACCTTTCAAAAAGCAGTATATTGAATACTCTTGCCCAAAAAAGAGGCAGCAGCCTGGTTTCGGGAAAAATTATTGCAGGAACGGATTTTCGACAATCCATCCCTGTAATCAGGGAGCTGAATCAAAAAGGCCTTTCAACGACTGTAGACCATTTGGGGGAATTTGTCAGTAAGCCGGAAACCGCCATCCAACGAACGAAAGAAGCCATCCAGACCATTGAAATGATCCGGAAGGAAAACCTCGTTTCCCATATGTCGGTGAAGATGACCTCGCTGGGCCTTGATATCAGCGATGATCTTGTGATTTCCAATATGATCAAAATTTTGGAAACGGCAGAGGAACATGACGTCATGATCACGATCGATATGGAAGATGAAACACGCTGCGGCAAAACTCTTGATCTTTTTAAACAGTTTAAATCGCAGTATAGCTGCGTAAGTACCGTGTTACAGGCCTATTTATACCGCACCGAACAAGATTTAAAAGACCTTCGCCCGTTGGATCCCTTTTTGCGTCTTGTAAAAGGAGCCTATAAAGAACCGCCTTCCGTCGCCTTTCCGGATAAAAAAGATGTAGACGCTCAATACAAAAAGCTCATTGAACAAAGCTTAACCTATGGACTTTATACTGCAGTCGCTACCCATGATGACCAAATGATTGAATATACAAAAGAACTGACGGAACGGCTGAACATCCCTAAAGACCGGTTCGAATTCCAAATGCTGTTCGGCATGCGGAATCAGACACAACTGGAGTTGGCGAAACAGGGCTATCATGTGAGGGTGTACGTACCGTATGGCCGGGATTGGTACGGATATTTCATGAGAAGGCTCGCGGAACGGCCGGCAAATATCTCATTTGCCTTTAAAGGACTGTTTAAAAAATGACAGTGAAATAGAGCTGCGCAAGCTTCATAGAATATTAGCTTCCATCCCCTGCCCCTGTCAATCGTTAAAAAGAGGGGGTCACTCGGATTGGTCTTTAAACAATCATAATTAAGGAGTGTTGCATAATGATCACCTATAAACATGAACCATTTACCGACTTTTCCAATGAAGAAAATAAGCGGGCGTTCCATGCCGGACTTCACTGGGCAGAACAGGAACTGGGAAAGGATTACCCTTTAGTCATTGGCGGAGATAAGATCATGACGGATGAAAAAATCATTTCTGTTAATCCTGCCAATAAGACTGAAGTGGTTGGCCGGGTTTCCAAAACTGACCGAACACTGGCAGAACAGGCAATGGCCAGCGCATTGGAAGCCTTTGAATCTTGGAAAAAAGTAAAGCCTGAGGTTCGTGCGGATATCCTTTTTAAAGCCGCATCCATCGTTCGGAGAAGAAAGCACGAATTTTCTGCCCTCTTAGTCAAAGAAGCGGGAAAACCATGGAATGAAGCTGATGCCGACACAGCAGAAGGAATTGATTTTCTCGAATACTATGCACGGCAAATGCTTGCATTGAAAGACGGCAAAAAGGTGGAAAGCCGACATGGCGAACATAATCGCTATGAGTATATCCCGCTTGGTGTCGGCATCATCATTTCGCCTTGGAACTTTGCCTTTGCCATCATGTGCGGGACCACCGTAGCGGCCATCGTTACAGGCAATACGGTCCTGCTGAAGCCGGCCTCGACCACCCCGGTGATCGCAGCCAAATTTGTAGAAGTAATGGAAGAAGCAGGACTGCCAAAAGGCGTTCTGAACTATATCCCCGGTAACGGGTCAGAACTCGGCGACTGCCTGGTCGATCATCCGAAAACTCGTTTTATCAGTTTTACCGGATCAAGGGAAGTGGGCATACGAATTTATGAACGGGCAGCCGTTGTCCACAAAGGCCAAATCTGGTTAAAACGCGTCATCGCTGAAATGGGCGGTAAAGATACGATTGTTGTAGATCGGGAAGCCGACCTGGAGCTGGCAGCCCAATCGATTGTCCGCTCGGCTTTCGGATTTTCCGGGCAAAAATGCTCCGCCTGCTCCCGGGCAGTCATCGTGGAAGACGTCTACGATGAAGTGCTGGAACGTTCGATTGAAATAACAAAAGAACTGACAGTTGGAGATCCCGCTGATCCGAACACTTTTATGGGACCCGTCAATGACCGGCAAGCCTTTGACAAAATCATGAAATATATTGACATCGGCAAAGAAGAAGGCGAATTAATGATCGGCGGGGAAGGAGACGATTCCAAAGGATATTTCATCCAACCGACCATATTTGCCGGCGTCGACCCTCAAGCCCGGATTATGCAGGAAGAAATCTTCGGACCGGTTGTCGCTTTTACCAAGGCTGAAAATTTCACAGAAGCTCTGGAAATCGCCAATAACACAGAATATGGGCTGACAGGAGCGGTGATTTCAAACAACCGCATGCACTTGGAGCAAGCCCGCGAAGAGTTCATGGTTGGAAACTTGTATTTAAATCGCGGCTGCACTGGTGCCATTGTCGGATACCAGCCGTTCGGCGGCTTTAACATGTCCGGTACCGACTCCAAAGCCGGCGGACCGGATTACCTGCTTCTCCATATGCAGGCGAAGACGATCTCCGAAATGCTATAATCAGTAAAATTCAGATATTTTTGAAACGGTCACTAAAAAGTATGGTACACTTTTTAGTAACCGTTTTTATTTTTTGTTGGGAGGAGTTCACATGGACAGCCTCTTGGAAAAAATCTATACGTTGACGGAAATTGAAGATATTACCGAAGCCATTAGTAATCATTTGAAGAAGCCTGTTGTCATTGAAGATGACCAGTTTTCTCTATTGGCATACAGCTCCTTTTATATTGACCAATTTGATGAAGCCAACAGACAGACGATTTTTACAAAACGTTGGACCATCCCCATCCTCGAGACATTTATGGACGAGGGCATAGTCCATCAGCTGAAAACCATTCCTGTGCCTTTTCGAGTAAAGAAAATGGAGGGAATCGGTTTAAATCAGCGGGTCGTCGTCAACGCGAAATATAAGGACCATGTACTCGGGTTCATCTGGGTGCAAGAAACAGAGCCTTTGACAGATGACGAGCTTGCCTTTCTTCAAAAGGTCTCCTTTCATGCAGGGAAGCTTCTCTACCAGGCAAAGCAATTACAGTCAAAAAAAGATGAAGAGAAAAATAGGTTTTATCAAAAAGTAGTGGAAGGTGTACTTCATTCCGAGGATCGGATCAAATGGGAAGCGGCGAACCTGAATATCCTTCTGCCTGATGTATTTGCGACAACCGTATTTACAGTCAGTCCTTCCTGCGAAGATTCGTTCAGTGAGCTCCTTGAGAAGGCGGGTTTATTCGCAAACGCCCTGAAAATGCCGACTCATCTTTTTATCGACCAATTAAAAATCATTGTCTTGATCGGCAGCAGTCAGCCATCGTCCAAACATTTAATGGATCATGCCAATGAACTCGTTTCTTCTGTTCTGGCCCAATTTAATCCCGGGCAAGTATATGCAGGGATCAGCAGCGGGCACTCGTCCATCACAAATTTAAGAAAAAGTTATCTGGAGTCAGTGGAAGTCATCCATACAGCTAAATTTACCGGTTTAGAAGAACTTCCCTCTTTTGAAAATAAAAGACTCGGGGTATACCGTTATTTGGAGGCCATTTCCCATTATCAAAAAAAGATGGGAATAGTAAATGAAGATCTGGTCAGTTTGAAACAAAAAGATGAGGAAAGTCAAACGAACCTCCTTCATACACTTGAAGTCTACTTGGAGGAAAACTGCCGGCTGAAACAGACAGCAGAAAAACTTTACATTCACACCAATACACTAAAATACCGTTTAAACCAAATCTATGAATTAACGTCTATCCGCCTGGATGATTTTCAGTCCAACTGCCAGCTGTATATTGACCTGAAATTAATGAAATCCTATCAAAAAAAAGGCAGGAAACCTCCTGCCTGAATATTTTTTCATTAAACCGGTCCAATGAACTGAGGCTGATTTTTGTTGATCCAAAAGTAAAATAACTTAAAGGATTTAACTGGCCTGTCCGGCTTTTTCTGCACTCTCAAGTTCCTGTTCCAGGACTTCTTTTAAATAATCCGTATTCCCCTTCAACATTTGGTAAGTTCCATCGGTCATTAAGCCGTCCTCTTTCTTTTGATCAATAAAATTGCCAAAGTTACCGATATGCTTAACGATTTGTTCATATTGACCTGCCTCTTCGTAGCGCTTCAGCTTTTTCGCATGCTGCTTCAGTGATTGAGCAGTGCCCTTATTGGAAAACTTACCCAACTCTTCATATCTTTCGACAAGCGCCAGAATATGAGCTGCAGAAACGCTTGGTGAGGTACCAGGAAACGGAGTATCTAATGGAACTCTCCCGTTATAGTCTGTATTATAAGCAGTAATTGGACGGAGAGGCACTTCATTCCAACGTTCAGGGTCAGCCTCATATAACTTGCCGGAAGCAAGCCCGGATAAAAAGGCGTGAGTCGCAATGATATTTTGTTGAACTAACGGCTCACGTTCACCATCCAAAAATTGACCGGACGTCTCCAAGAATACAGCCGGATTACTGTGTCCATCCTGATTTAAGCCTTGATAATTAATGCCGAGCATCATGCCGGATGAGACACCTCCGCGGATATCAATCACCGTTGTACCTGTATCATACTGGTTAACGGTGTATTCCTTATAAGGTTGGAGAGCATCAAATACAGTTACCATGGCTTGGCGTGTCAAATCTTCGTATAAACCATCCTGAATATTTGGAAGTGTCGGCCCTCCAGGAGCCAAAGAAATACCCAATGACATCGTTACCGGAATGTTGGTTCCATGGAAAAATTTGTTTCCTTGGTGATGGATATCAAGCATAAACTCCGGCTTGATTTCTGTCCAAAATTTGTAGTACCCTACCGACTCAATGGCAGAGAATCCGCCTTCCACCCAGTCTCTGTTCAGATCAACGGTAACTGTTCTGCCATTCACTAATTTTGGTTGACCTGTTTCCTCATCATACAAGATGGTTCCGCGCTGGTTCCTGTCAGCACCATCCGGGTTATACATCGGGATAAAATACACTGTTAATTCATCCATTATCTCTTTGTAAGAGCTGTCTTTTTCCTGTATTAAATTTTCTATGATTCGCAGTGTTGCATTTGTTCCATAGGGCTCATTCCCATGGATCCGGCCCTGAACCCATACTTTTTTATCCCCATTACCTATCTTGGCAACATAAAGGTCTTTTCCCGACTCACTTCGTCCTTCTTCAATGCCCATCTCCCTCAGTGTGAACACATCAAGCTTTCCATCACCGGCTGCTTCCAGTTCTTCGAGAATTTCAACCATTTCCCCGTATTGAATAACATTGGAACCGACGATACTTTCGGACTGTGCTCCAGCAATTCCACTGGAGGTAAACACGAGAAACACAGCTGTTATCACTAAAAATATACGTCTTTTGAGCAACATTCTCATCCCCTTCCCTTCCTTTTCTCCCCCTCATCTGTTTTTCTCAGAAATATGTAGAGGTCAATGTCCGTGGCTTGTCCGGCTTTATCTGCAATCGATCATCCTGGGCTGACTCACCACCCCCTTTAAGAAAATTCCGACAATTCATTACAATACTTGCCAAAAATTTCCCTCTGTATGAATGTCGTATATGATTAAAAATAAACAGGACTTCTGATATTTTTACTAGACATATCGCAAATTTTATCATAATATAGTGAATATTTAAACTTCAATGCTGCAAAACAGTCTTAAAGTTATATAAACTTGTTAACACGCCCGGTAAATAGAACTAATATTTTGTCAGCCTAAATACAAAGAGACAGGACAAATGACTTATCAAATGCCACATTTATCATGTTCAATAGGTATCCCAACAAGTTTCCTCCTCTCCAGCGATCTAATAGAGTCTTGTTGCAGGTGGATATTGATGGCACTCTCCTCCATAGAGAGCTTGTACGTCTCCTCTATTGACAAATAAAACACTTCCCGGTTGCCTATTAACGGGACGCATGATTTCTTCCAAGATAACGTCCATATAATTGTGCAAAAAGAATAGGTCACCATCATGCAGAATTATGGATTTGACTTCTTCCAATATCAGTGAATATGTTTTATCTTGGCAATACAGGTTAAGTTATAAATAGAATTGATGATCAGGAGGTGGAAGAATGAAGCCGATCATCCTTTTTGACGGAGACTGTAATTTTTGTGATGCAAGCGTACAGTTTATTATTCGGAATGACCCAAAAGGAATATTTCAATTCGCCTCACTTCAAAGCGATATCGGGCAACAGCTGCTTAAAGAACGCAACGCATCTACAGATATAGACAGTATGGTGTTAATCGAGGGAGACAAGGTATTTTACAAGTCTGCGGCAGCACTGAGAATCAGCAAACATTTAAAGGGGCTTTGGAAACTGGCCTATATTTTGAAGATAGTCCCCGCCCCCATTCGAAATGCAGTTTATGATTTCGTAGCCCGTAACCGATATAAATGGTTTGGCCACAAAGAAAGCTGCATGCTTCCCCCTCCGGAAGTACGTGCAAGATTCCTTTCATAGTCTGTAACCGGGGCATATACTAAAAGCTCCGCTCATATAGCGAATAATGACATGGGAAAGTCTGAAACTTATTTGGATTGTCATTGAAGAAATTAGAACGTGCATTCATATCCTGTCCTGCCTCCAGTCTCTTTTCACAGATAAAAACAGGCGGCCCTATTAGAGCCGCCTCGTTATCTATACCTGATTTATCTCTTCCATGTCTGTTTCATAAAAGACTTCATGGATGATCCATCCTTTTTCCTGATCAAGCCTGTAGTAAATCGTCAGGGTTGCCGGTCCATACAGTTCATATGAGCTAAACTGTGTCAGCACCATATCCGTATCACTCAATTTTTGAAATTCATATGGCCGGTGACGATCAATCCAAAGAGGCAGCTGGCCGGGCTTTGGTTTGACAACTTGATCGTCTTCCATGAAAAACACATCAAGAAACTCTGCCGCCAACTCCATATGACTGATCTTGCTGTAATAATCGATATACTCTTCCTTTGTACTTAGTTGAAGACTTTCGCCATCTTTTGATTGCAGAGGACGGATAAAATCATCGGCCAAATGAAGTGCAACTTCCTCCAATTCCTTCTCTTGCTGGATCTGTGCATGGTATGTCTCAAGGAAAGGGCGGATACAAATATCTGCAGGGGAAATGGAAAGCATGATGGCGGCCGCTGTCAGCATGTTTACGATCAGGGGTGAAGTCATAGCACGTACTCCTTCCTCGCAAAGTGACTTATAACCCATTTTCCCTCCTTCTCATAGATACAAACAATGGAATGAGGAATTCCGTTTCCCTTGGATACAGGGCATGTTTAAAAATACAGGAGTTCCGCTTTGCCTTTTACTTGAAATTGGAGACTCGCCAATATAAGGAAGCCATCGTATCAGACATCCATTCCAATCCTTCATTTTCTGCCAGGTGAATGATATCCCAGCTGCGCCGGCTGCTTTGTTTCAAATAAACTTCATGATGTGGAGATTGATCATGAACTCCCGATATATCAAAAAATCCGTTTTGATACAAATTCACCCGAACGTTATAATCAACGGCAGGGGAAGTGACAAGCGGGTTTTTTACGGAATGGCTGACCAAAAACGAGACCTTCCCATCAGTCACTTGGAGATTTTCGAGCTGTATCCCCTCCGCAGATGCTGTCTCTTCCTTTTTCAGGTTTCTAAAACGGCCATATCCTTTCGTTTTTCCAATATCGCTTTCCAGCTGAACATCTTCATTTGCTACTGTGACCCTGGCAGAGGTCCGATAGCGGTCTGATTCCGGATCAAAGTACCGGCCGTCTCCTTTGAAATACCGATAAGGTGAAGCAGGATTCGGGTTTTTAATCCACTTTTTCTTCAAAAATGTTCTATATAACAAGATCCAATCTTTTGGCCGGTCTTCCTCCGGTTCCTCTTTCAAAAGGTCTTCCAAGGGATCAATCATTTTTTTAAAATGAAATCGTTCCATAACTTCATCTTTTTCCCTGTTTCCTTTTTTGAACAATCCAACAAATCCGGCTGCAACAAATTTCCCTTCGTTCAATCCTTCATCGGATTGGGTAAGCGGTCTCTCAGCCCGAATCAGATAATCTGCTTTTTCCTTTAATCGGATTTTCCGATCTACAAAAAAGGTATCGGCTACTGTTGCCACCTTAGCTCCATTACGATAGACCGTGTATTCTTTTACCCCTTCTATGGGCTCCCAGTTCAGGAGAATAAAAGAATGTGATAGAACAGTAGTAAAATAAACTTGATCCAAAACATTTTCTGTCTTGTTTGATTCCATTGCTGTAGAAGTTTGTACTTTCAGGTAAAGAGGTTTACTTTTCCTGTCGACTGACACTTTCATTGTATATACGTAATTGGTACCGGGATTCAATCGGGTATCTGTAAATTTGGCTCCATCACCATCATAAATAAGTTTTCCCCCTTTATATACGAGATGTCTGCTCCGGGGATCTTTCCAATGGAAAATGACTGAATCGGTTGTCCGGTCAATAGAGCCAATCGGAAAGCCCCTGGGGAAGGACTGTCTGCGATTTAGCTTTTTGATGAGAAGCCATACGGTTCCGCCAATGAAACTGACCATCGGTATAATATAACGTTTTAGCATGATGTTTACCCGCCTTTATATTGACATCAGTTTCCTATACCCTTTTTACGCAGCCTTACACCGCTATGTATCTCCATGATGAACTGAACCGTGGATAAGCAATCTTCATAAGGTAAAAAAGGAGGTTGCTGCCTATGTTATCTTCCGGCTTGTTTTTTCAAGAAATGCTGGCATTATATATCATTGCGGTATTGGGGTATGCTGCAAGAAAAAAACAAATTCTGACACAGGAATCTGTCCGGGTCATTACACAGATTTTGCTTTATATGACGCTCCCGGCCTTAATTCTTCACTCTCTCAATATCGAGCTTTCTATAGCATATCTCAAACAATTTTCCTGGCTCATGGTCATGTCGGCATATATCCTTGTGCTGACTGCGGTAATTGCAGGGCGGCTCAATAAAAGCACAAATCTGTCTCCCCTTCAAAAACCCGTTTATGAAAGCTTGATCCTCTTCGGAAATCAGGGATTTATCGGGTATGCCGTCAGTTTCATATTGCTTGGAGAAGAAGGCATTATCTACCTGACCGTCTTTAATATCTTTTATTTACTATTTATCTGGGCATATGGCATCCATTTATTTACCAAAAATAAAAATACAGTCAATTGGAAAGCAGTTTTGCTCAATCCCGGGATTTTTTCGACCAGTCTTGGTTTTGTCTTGATGTTTGTCCCATTTACTTGGCCTTCGTTCATTGCTGCAGCACTGGAGTCTGTCGGTACCATGACTGTCCCGCTGTCAATGATTTTGATTGGTGCTCTAGTTGCTAATGTGACGTTAAAGGATTTTGCCATTTCTTTAACCAATATGTATCTTTGGAAAGCTGCGCTCCTAAGACTTCTTGCATTTCCCATGCTGCTGCTTCCTTTTGCCATGCTTGGAGTCCCTTTTCACGTGTTTTTGATTGCTGTTATCGTTTCCGCTATGCCTTCAGCCCCCACGATTTGTATTTATTGCGAAAAGTATGGCGGAGATTCCCAGTTTGCTTCTTTCGGGGTTATGCTGACAACTCTTTTGTGCATCCTGACTATTCCTTTGCTCTACGTTTTTCTGAATGCCATTCAACACTTTGCAGGATTATTGTAAAAAAAGAAAGGTACTAAAGGTTAAGTCAAATCAGCCGATTAAGAATATAGAGGCAGAAAGGTTATCATCTTTTTGCCTGACTTGGATAATTGTATGAAATCCCTTTCAAAACATACAGAACAATGGTGGTGGCCTATCAAGATGTTTCAATGGTTTTTTCATTTAAAAACAGCAACCAAGCTTATCATCGTTTTTATGATCCTTGCCCTCATTCAGGCGGGGATCGGAGCGATGTCCATTTACCAGTTAGGTAAATTGAATGACGGTATCGACAGGATGTACAGCCACAACCTCAAGCCTATTGAGGAAATGGCAGAGGCACGGGATTTATTGCAGCAATTAAGACTGGCCAGCAGGGACTTGTACTTGTATGATGCGGATGCTGAAAATATTTTGGCTGATGTACAAGAGATTATGGAACAGATCGAAGTTCAGATGGACCAGTACAGCCAACATCAACTATCTGATCAGCAAAAAGAACATTTGTCTCGCTTTGAGATGATTTGGCAATCCCATAAAACCTCATACGATCGTGCGCTTCAATTGGTTTCTTCAGGTGAAAGCGCTCAATATTTAACAACGCTTAATGGCGGCTTGCTTAATATGCAAAGCGGTTTAATCGATGCGTTGGATCAGCTGATGGCGGCCGACTCCGAAACTGCCGAAAAAGCGCGGAAAGATGCTCAAGAAGTATATTCTGTAACATTGATGATTGCCATCAGCGTTATTTCCTTTCTCTTTGTAATAAGTATTGTATTCGGGTTATGGATGGCAAGGATGATTTCCCGTCCAATTGGACAAGTGGCTCACTTGGTTGAAAGAGTAGCTGATGGAGATTTATCCCAAACAGCAAATATCGGTTCAAAAGATGAAATCGGAACATTGGCTCAATCTGTCAATAAAATGGTATTGAATCTTAGACACACGATCCAAAATATTTTAGATGCTGCCAAAAACCTTTCAGCCTCATCTGAACAAGTTTCCGCAAGTACGGAAGAGGTGGCAAGTGCCAGTACAAATCAGGCAAATGCTGCGCAAACGATGAGCCAGCTGTTTCAAGAATTATCAGATGCAATTCATTCTGTCGCCCGCAATTCAGAAGCAGCCGCAAAACTGTCACATCAGACGATGAACATAGCTCAGGAAGGAGAGCAAGTGGTTCTTTCCTCCATAGAAGGATCGCGTTTGGTAAGTGAGCAAATGGTCAGGCTAGAAGAAGATTCCAGGAAGATCGGTGATATTACAGAAGTAATCAATGAGATTGCCGATCAAACCAACCTCCTTGCCCTCAACGCTGCCATCGAAGCCGCTCGGGCCGGAGATCAGGGCCGCGGGTTTGCTGTCGTAGCGGATGAAGTCCGTAAGCTTGCAGAAAGAAGCAGTAAAGCAACGACAGAGATTGAAAATATTATACGCAGCATGCAGGAGGCTGCATCCGTCAGCGTTAAATCCGTGGAAGAAGGTGCCGCGATCACTCAGAAAACTGGCGAAGCTTTTGAAAAAATCATTCAGATGATCAAAGAAACCGAAAATAAGGTCACGGAAATTGCCGGTGCCGGCGAGCAGCAGTCTGCCCAATCCTCTGAAGTAATGGCCTACATTGAAAGTGTATCTGCCGCAACGGAAGAAGCTGCCGCAAGCAGTGAAGAAACAGCTTCCACAGCACTTGCTCTAAGGGAGCTGTCCGAGGAGCTGCATGCCTCCGTTGCCACATTTAAACTGAATGAATAAATGTAAGAATACGTGCTTTCCGATGGGGGAAGGCACTTTTTTTTGCACAAAACATACGGCTATGGTGGCAGATATCATTTATTGATGAATGTGAGGTGCCAAGTGCCATCCGGCTGATTCCATCAACCCAGTAAGAAAGCTGAAGCAGTTCACAGGATCCTGCTGAGCAAACAAGGAATTTTTTATCGGGAGACCTTTGCTGGGGTATTCACCATTTCACATAAATGGAGGGCCCTCTAACCTAAACCCTGTTTCCTCATCGAACACCTGTACGAATGAATTTCGGTCACGAAAACGAAAAGACTGTGAATGTTTTATTCATTGGACACGGTGCAAATCAAAATATGGTACACTGAGTCTGACTGAAAATCCGAATGAAAACAGGAGTGGTTCTGCAAATGAATCATAGCACCTACGATACGTCTGGACACGTAAAAAAAAATTACCGGCCGGCGATCATCATCATTTCTATTATTTTAATCGGCGCGATTGGAATTCTTGCCGGAATGCCGGGCATAAAAGATTTTGATGCGTTTGACATTACGATACTGCCGATGATCAATGCGATTTTAAACAGCTTTACCTTCTTGTTCCTATTGTCCGCTCTCATCGCCATTGTAAAGCGTAATATTCAAGTGCACCGGCGTTTCATTTATGCTGCCTTTGTCACTACATTTTTCTTCTTGATTACTTATGTAACCTATCATTTTCTCTCTCCTTCCACGCCGTATGGTGGAACAGGACTCATGGCCGGCATTTATTATTTTATATTGATCACCCATATCGTCTTGGCGGCTGTGATCGTCCCGCTCGCGTTGACGAGTGTAGCCAGGGCATGGAATAGAGAAAATGAACGCCATAAAAAAATTGCCCGCTGGACGATGCCGCTATGGCTGTATGTCAGTTTAACCGGCGTTTTGGTTTATGTCATGATCTCGCCCTATTATGGATGGTAGAGCGTGGTTGCATAACTGTTCTTTCTCTCCGCAATGTTGGTCATTGGAGCATATCTCAAGAGACCGTTATAGGGGGGCCCGAAAATATCGTCACTGGAAAGTCAATCCAGTGACCTTTTTTAACTTTCACATCAGTATTAGGCATTCGTTCGAGCCCCAGTGACTGTTTTTAGCTTTCACTTACATATCTGTACTGGAGGAGAGGAGAGTCGCTGGATGGCTTCACCTTAGGACGTGCCGCTCCTGCGTTACTATGGACAAAGGGAATTCTTCCTTCAATTTATTCAACACATATCAGTCCGGACCCTTTATCACTCAGCCGATCACTGTCTGCTCCTTTAATGATTGTAATCTCGATAGAATGCTGAGTGCGGTCAGATGGCTCGTTTTAGGATTATCCGGCGAAGGTCTGTTTTGCAGGGTAAATTCCATTTTTCCAAAGCTGCCGGATGCTTGAACGGTATGAACATTTGTTTCAAGTGTGGGATCTGCGATGATGGTGACCTTCGTTTTGTCCGTTCCTATGCCTGCCAGTGACAAAGTGATCGCTACATTGGCATTTTGGGGAAAGCGTGCAATAGCCTCTGATGCAGACCCGCTGAACAAAACCTTTTCCTCTGTCAGCTCCCCATTTACCAGAGCTTTTCCCGGCTTCCTGCTAATCAGTGAAACAGAATTCAGGTCTCCGGTAATGCCGGCAGCTTTAATGGCATCCAACCCGCCGATGGCACCTGCAGGCAAATACAGCCTTGTCCCGCTTCTTTCGGCAGTAGACAGCAACCGCTTGTAAACAAGTTGATCAGCCAACGCCCCGACACTGATAACCAGGAGATCTTTTTCCCTGAGAATCCTCTCAGCATATGTGTGTACCGCTTGAATATTAGAGCTTTCCACCACCAGATCAATACCTGATGTTAAAAATGCATTCAAATGACTAAAAAACGCAAACCCATACTGCTCTGATAATGCAGGCATACTATTTTTTGCCTTCTCCCTTTCATCGAGTACCGATACAATAGAATAGTTTGGTAAAAACCCGCATTTATTGATTTTTTCCAGTAAAAATATCCCCATGTTCCCTGCTCCGATAAGTCCAATTTTCATGACTAGTCCCCCCCGTTTGTTTTCATTATAAAAATAGCGGCTTCCCCTCTGTGGGAAACGCCGCCATTTATTATTTCCGATATACCACTTCACCGCCAACCACTGTCATTTCCACCTCTGTATGAAGCAGCTCATCTGCGTGCTCCATTTCCAGCAGGTTTTGTGAAAACACAGTCATATCAGCCAGCTTCCCTCTGGAAAGTGTCCCTTTCCTGTCTTCTTCACTTGTCGCATAGGCTCCGCCGATTGTAAAAACCTCCAAGGCTTCCTGTATCGTAAGCCTCTCGTTTACATTCCAGCCTTCATGAGTTTCTCCAGGAAGTCTGCGCGCAACAGCAGCATGGATGCCCAGCAGCGGATCAGCCGGTTCAATGGGGGCATCCGATCCGCCTGCACACAGAACTCCGGCAGACAGAAGCGTTTTCCAAATATATAAGTACTCCAGCCTTTGTTCCCCAAGCCTGTCTTGGATCCAGGGATAATCACTGACTAAAAACCTGGGCTGAATATCTGCTGCTATACTCGGTTTAGCTAATCTCCTGATCAAATCTTCCCTTAACAGCGACACATGAATGATGCGGTCACGGCAGGATACGGCTGGAAATTGTTCCAGCACATCGAGAACGTTGGCCGCCGCCTGGTCACCTATCGTATGAACTGCGACTGGCATACCGGCTTCCCTGATCTCTTTAACCATTTGGTACAGGATTTCCTGGTCCTGGATGGCCTGTCCATATTCTTCAGGCGCATCGTAATATGGATCCGAAAGCAGCGCTGTCCTTCTGCCAAACGCACCATCTTCAAAAAGCTTGATAGCCCCGACCTGCAGCAGATCGTTTCCGTCCCCGGTCTTCATTCCACTGTCCTGCAACTCATCAAGGAATGGGTAATCCACCAGGAGATTGGCCCGCAAGCCTTTATGTTCCTTGTTCAGCAGCTCATCAAACAGCTTATAGGTCTGCTGGAATCCTCCAAGATAACGCGGATCGTTTGTATGTACACCTGTTAAACCTTTTTCAAGCAAATGATCTATTGCCAGCGACAGCCCCTGCTTCAGCTCCCCATACGTTTTTTCGGGCATGCGGGCCGTAATCAGATCAGAAGCCGTTTCCAAAAGCAATCCTGTCGGCTGTCCTGTATCCGGATCCAATACGATAGTTCCGCCCTCAGGAACCTCTATGGAAGGATGATATTGAATTGATTCCAAAGCTTTGCTGTTTACAACTGAAGCATGATGACAGACTCTCTTAATGAAAACAGGACAGTGCGGTGCCACTTCATCCAGCTCTTGAATCGTTGGTATCCCGCCATCTTCAAACAAATTTTCATCAAATCCAAGACCTGATACCCACTTGCCGGGCGGAGTACCATTCGCTCTTTCTCTTATTTTTTCAAGCATTTCCTTTTTTGATGTGACACCCGTCAGATTCAAGTCCAAAAATTGAGAACCAATGCCCGACAAATGCATATGGCTGTCAATCAATCCGGGGGTTGCCATGCAGCCTTCCAAATCAATGACCTTTGCATTCTCTCTCCCCCACTGCAGCATCATATCCTCGTGAGATCCCAAGTCTATAATTCTTCCATTTTCTGTGACAATCGTTTCAACAACCGGTTGTCTTTTATCAAATGTGTGAATCGTTCCTTTTGTAAATATAACTTTTGACATGTATATTCTTCCTCCAAAACCGCTTTCATTACATCTACATATCCCCATTTTACCAAAATTCTTTTGATAAAATAGGGTTCTTATAAAAAAATCCAACCGATCAGCCCATTTCATGGTTGATCGATTGGATATTTGCACAAATATGCTGCCGGAAATTTTTACATATCTGATTCCTGGCAGGATTTTTTGTCATCCGATCCATGTGTCTTTCACGCACACACAGGGAAGCTTTCAACTTTTACAATCATGTGTGCCCCTTTATTGGTGGCCTTCCGGCTTGTTGTTTAAAACAGCTTGCAATTCATCCCCCACCGTATCTTCGGTCATTTTTACCTTGGACCGATAGGCCGCACGGATCATTAAATGCCCGGAGACGGGAGCGGTAATAAAAACAAATACAATTCCCAAAATCAGCCGGACGCTGATATAGTTTTCAGTCATCCATATGTAGAGAAATGCCCCAACGAGCGACAGCAGCACACCTAATGTCGTACTTTTTGTCGCTGCATGTGAGCGGGTATAAACATCCGGGAAGCGGATGATGCCCAGTGCACTGATCACAGAAATGACCCCGCCTGCCAAAATAAGGGTTGCTCCAATGATTTCATCGATTCCGCCTGCGTTCAATGATAACACCTCTCTCGATAAATTTTGAGAGGGCAATCGTGCTGATAAAGGCCAAGATGCCCAACACTAAGATCACTTCAAGGAATGCTTTCGTTTTCAATAACACAGAAATGACGGCAATCCCCGAAATCATATTTACGACAATCATGTCGAGGGCAATCACCCGGTCAGGAATGGAAGGCCCGCGGATTATCCGGTATAAAGCTATAGCTATGGCTAAAATAAACAGAACAAGCGCTGTGGAAAGCATCAGTTCGATCATAAGCGGGTTACCTCCATGATGGCTTTTTCAAATTTACCAAGTGAGCGTATGAGCGTGTCTTTATAACGTTCGATATCCAGCGCGTGAATGTAAAATACATTCCCTTGTGGAGATACTTCCATGACAACCGACCCTGGGGTCAACGTCAGCAGCATGGCCAGAGTTGTGACTTCCCAATCGGTTTTCAGCTGTGTTTCATAGGAAAAGATCCCTGGCTTGACATCTATCTCCCTGCTGACAATATGCTTCATGACTAACAATGCTGATTGAAACAGCTCGCTGATAAAGATCAATATAAGTTTGACAACATAATAAAAACGATGAAGATAAAATTGTTGCCCAAAAAAACGGTGCATCAGGAATACAATGACAATTCCTGCTAAAAATCCGGTAAAAAATGTTGAAAACCTTAACTCATCCTCATCACGGAGAACCATCCAAAGGAAGGCGATAAATAAATTAAGTAAAAATTGAGCGGGCATTTACATTCAACTCCCTTTATGCTCACTGTTCATCATTTTGATCCAAAACCCCTTCAATATAGATCATTGGATTCGATAGCGTCACGGCTGCGTCCTTCACATAATCAGACAGGAGCTCCGCCCCCAATCCGATCCCAATGGTTAAAGCAGCGAGCAAGATACTTGGCACCAGCATGCCTTTCCGAAGGGGCGGTTCATCATCCTCACTCATGGTCGTTTCACCCCAGAAACACTGTTTGAACACCCGAAGCAGTGAGTATAAAATCAAAACACTGGAAATCATAGAAAGGGCCAGTAAAATATAAGACTCGGTTTCAATGGCTCCCTGGCTGACTAAAACTTTTCCCAAAAAACCGCTCAAAGGAGGAATGCCTGCCAAAGACAGCATGACAAGGAAAAACATCCAGCCGAGGACCGGATAATTTCGTATCAACCCGCTCATTCTGTCCATCTTAGCCGTACCGGTCAATGTGATCACTGTTCCAGCCAGCAGGAACAACAAAGCTTTTGATACCATGTCATGAATCAAATAATAGATCGATCCTTCTATGGCGGTTTGTGTTGAAACGGCAAGCCCCACTAGAATAAACCCGGTCCCGATAATAACATTGTAAGCAACAATCAAACGAATATCCCGATAGGCAACAGCTCCAAGGCTTCCTCCAATTAATGTCAGTCCGGCCATCACTCCGATCAGTGTATGAGTAATTTGCGGTTCATGGTAAAAAATCAGGGAGAATACCCGGAACATCGCATAAATCCCTACCTTGGTCAATAATGCCCCAAACAATGCAGCAATCGCCGTCGGCGGGGCACTGTAGGATCCGGGCAGCCAGAAATAAAGCAGCAGTGCAGCTTTTAAGGAAAATACAATTAAAAATAAAATACCAATAACTGTTAAAATTGGAGTTTGTCCTGATTCAGCAATCCGCTGGGACAAATGTGCCATATTTAATGTCCCGACGGCACCATACAGAAAGGCTACGGCCACAAGAAAAAACCAGGAAGACAGGACATTGATGGCTACATATATAACGGATTCTTTCATCTGTCTCCTCGTTCCGCCAAGGGCAATCAGGATATAGGAAGCCAAAAGCATGACTTCAAAACAGACAAAAAGATTAAAAATATCGCCTGTTAAAAACGAGCCATTGACACCCGCTGCCATAATGAGAACAAATGTATAAAAGAACATCCTTTCACGGGAGGGATCGATGGAATAAAAAGCATACAGCAGACAAATCGACGTTACCACGCATGTAGTGAGTACGAGCAGCATAGAAAATGAATCTGCTACAAATAAAATGCCAAATGGCGGCTCCCATCCCCCAAAATCCAGGCGAAGAATTCCTCTGTCCTGGATCAGGTTCAGGATATATATACTAATGCCTGATACAAATGCCATAGTCCCGATACTTACCCAACGCTGGAGCTGTATATTCTTTCGGAAAAATACAAGGATGACCCCAATAATCAGCGGCAGGACCATCGGGATTACGATGAGATTATTCATCATTGGCACCTCGCGGCAAGCCTGGCCGCCCGCCATTTTCCTGGTACAGACGGAAAGCTATCACAAGAAATACAGCAGTAACAGCAAAACTGATCACGATCGCTGTTAAAATAAGAGCCTGAGGAAGAGCATCTGTATATGTATTTTCCCTTTCTCCCAGCAAAGGCACCGTCCCTTTTTTTAACCCGCCCATGACCATCAGAAGCAGGTGAACCGCATGGGAAAGAATCGCAGAACCCAATATAACACGCAATAAATTCTTTGATAAAAACAAATAGGTTGCCACTGTAACAAGGACGCCTGCCAGTATCGTTATTAATGTCTCCATAATCTAAACATCCTCACTTATGCTTAAAATAATCGTTACGACTACTCCTACAACGGTTAGGGCAACACCTGCTTCAAACAACGTGATGGTCGCAAGTTCAGTTTCGCCGAAAAAAGGAATATGAAAAGTTGAAAAAGTCTGGGTTAAAAATGGCTCGCCAAAGATCATTGCTCCTATACCAGTGCCTACAGCAATAAAAACTCCTAATGCAGCGACCCGCTTAAAATCAAAGGGAATGCCCTTTTGTACACTTTCAATATCAAATGCAAGAAAAAGAAGGATAAAAGCGGAGGCGAGGACAAGTCCGCCAACAAACCCTCCCCCCGGACTGTTATGGCCTGAGAAAAACAGATACACCGCAACTGTCAAAATAATAAACACAACGATCTTGGACACGGTCTCTAAGATGACATCATTGATCTTCAACTTTCTCACCCCTCTTTGCCGGTTTTAACTTGACCATCGTATAAACCCCAATTCCTGCTATAAAAAGCACAACTACTTCAAGCATCGTATCGAAAGCACGGAAGTCCCCCAATATTGCGTTGACGATATTCTTTCCTCCGGTTAATTCATAGGCATTTTCAAAAAATACGGATATAGACTGGAATAATTTTCCGCTTTGAACAGAGAGTGCCGTCAAGACAAAGATGACACCAACCGAAATGGCGATGATCATATTTGTCACCTTCACTCTTTTAGCCGTTTTTACACTCTTTCTATCCCATTTAGGCAGAAAATAAAAGCAAGCCAAAAATAAGGCGGTTGTTACCGACTCAACAACAATTTGTGTTAGGGCAAGATCGGGTGCACGGAAAGCAACAAATAGTGCAGCGATACCATAGCCTAGAACCCCGTTGAGCAATACAGCCGCCACTCTAGACTTTGCAAAAAGGATGGCAATGCCGGCTCCCATCATAGCGAGAACAAGCACCAATTCATAGGAGCGGATCGAGGCGTTGTCAATCCCGTCTAATGAAAGGGCTCCTGTGAACCATAAAGAACCTCCAACAGCTGCCAGGAAAAAGCAAAATATATAGAATACATAATGACGGAGAGTGCCTGTCATATAGAATTTAGTAACAGCGGCAGAACTGCTTTCCATTCGCAAAAGTATGTGGCTGTATAGAAAATCAAGTGACCAGGAAATCGGGAAAAGGCCATAAATTCCTTTCCATATACCCATGGATCTATACAGCAGCGCACCTAAAACCACTACACCAAGGGTCATAAAAAGCTCCATATTAAATCCGTGCCAAAGTGAGATGGAATGGCGTAAATCAGCCGTCTCAGCCAATGTCGGGAAGATGCCCGCAACAGCCGGATTCAACAAGTAATCTCCAACCACATTAGGGAACAGGAAAATACCCAGAACAAGCACAGCTAATATGCCCGGGGGAATTAACATGCCCGTACTTGCTTCATGAATCTTACGGTCTCCGACTTCCAGTTTGCTTGGCCCCATAAAGGTCTTAAAAACGATGATCATACTGTAAATAAACGTTAATACACTTGCTATCCATGCCACAATAGGAATGACCAGCCCCCAAGTATCCAATGAAAAAAGATCAAGCTGGGTCACATGTAAAACAGCAGTAAAAAACATCTCTTTGCTCAGAAACCCATTAAAGGGCGGTAATCCGGCCATGGAAAAACTGCCGATCAACGCAATAGTGAAGGAAACAGGCATGATCGACATTAACCCGCCGAGCCGGCGGATATCCCGTGTTCCGACTTCGTGGTCCACGATACCTACAACCATAAACAGTGCACCCTTGAATGTAGAATGGTTGACCAGATGAAATAGTCCGGCGAAAGTTGCCTGTGTAAAAATGACGGCTTCTGTACTTGTACCCGGGTTTAAGGATAAGGAACCAATCCCCAGGAGGCTCATGATTAACCCGAGCTGGCTCACTGTTGAGTAGGCAAGCAATGCTTTTAAATCTGTTTGCCGGACAGCGGTGAAGGATCCCCAGAAAAGGGTAACCATTCCGGTTAGGGTGATAAGCCAAAACCAAAGATCTCCTTCCCCAAAGACCGGTGTAAAGCGTGCCACAAGGAAAATTCCGGCTTTTACCATCGTGGCAGAATGCAGATAGGCACTGACTGGTGTCGGCGCCTCCATTGCATCCGGAAGCCAAATATGAAATGGAAACTGCGCTGATTTCGTAAAAGCACCGATCAGCAGCAGAATAAGAGCAGGAATAAACAGCGGATGGTTGATATCAACAGCCGCTATGATTTCTCGTATACTCATCGTTCCTGTCATCAAATACATCATGATGAAGCTCGTAAGCATGGCCATTCCGCCGCTCACTGTGATCAGCATAGCTTTTTGGGCACCATACCTCGATCTTTTTCTGTGAAACCAAAAAGCAATCAGCAGGAAACTCGATATACTGGTTAATTCCCAAAATACATATAAGACCATTAAGTTATCAGAGAAGACAACACCGAGCATACTGCCCATAAACATCAGCAAATACACATAAAAATGATGCAAAGATTCTTCAGGAGTTAAATAATAAATCGAATACAGAATAACAAGACTCCCAATACCTGTGATCAACAGCCCAAAAATCATGCTGAGCCCGTCTAAGTATGTAGTAAAATTAATGCCATAAGCAGGTATCCACTCAGCTGTATACATGTAGCTTTCCCCATCAGCAATCAAGGGCAGAAAGCGGGCAAGGATTGCAAATAAAACAAGTGGAACCGGAAGGACTAACCAACCGATGTGAAACGGAATCTTTATTTTATGTAGAAAGGGAATAAGAACAGCCGCAAGAAATGGTAGCATGATGACCAAAATCAAAGTTATCAAAGCCAAACCTCACTTTCTTCGTGGTACTGATTTTTACAGTTACAAAGTCCCCATGAACGTTCCTAGTATGGCCATTTCTCTTTATGCACACACACTTCATTCGTACATGCATACAATACCTGAAACTGCCTTTTTTGGAAGAGAGATAAAGATTTCGTAAAGAAACACCTGCCACCTCTTGACTCTTTCGAAAACAAGGTAGATAATGAGTAGCCATAAGGATCTCTTTTTTAGCAAAGTTTAAAGTAGCGGGTTCACCCAAAGAGGTTACGTAGCCGTACCATATCCTCTTTGCATGAGGCCTTCACTTTGCGATGAAGTTCCTAAAAAAAGCCGGGATACCGATGCCTGCAAACCGCATGTGCTTCTGCAGCCATCCCGCTGTAAACAGGAACAGACTATGTAAGAATGAGAGGTGTCCAATCTTGACCGGTTGAACATAAGATTCCCTTAAGGAATCTTTTCAAATTGGGGGCCTTTGTTTCAAATCTTTGTCCGATGAAAAAATTGCGGAAAAAAGCAAAAAAATTTTTTTACTACTAAATTATACACTAAACATAAAATGGCTGCACTTACCAAGATCGGCCGAAAGCCGGCCTTGGCAAAAAGCTGACGGTTATTGTGAAGGGCCGCACCAAAGATGTATCATCAGGAAACTATTGAATTTTATTGATTTGGCCAGTTGATCATACTGATAGCCATCATAATGCAGAGGTGAATATCGTCATGAAAAACAAAAAGGGGCGTATGGATGAGAGTATTCTCGTTTGTGTATATTACGGTCCAAATGGGGAACGGTTGATCAAGAGGGGCGCTAAAATGGCGAACATGCTGAACTGCCCGTTTTATATATTGACAGTCGATCCTCTTCCATATGACGAGTTTGATGCCGAAAAATCCGGCTATATCGATCGGTGGGAAGAACTGGCTGAAGAACTGGGTGCAGATGATTTCATTTTAATGGATGATGAAAAACGCCCAAGCGCCAAAGTCATTGCTGAAGTCGCACATAGATACAATATTACTCAAATCGTTATTGGGCAAACGGCTCAAAACAGATGGGAAGAAATTACAAAAGGTTCTTTCGTCAATGTCCTTTTAAGAGTCATGTCATTTGTCGATATCCATATTGTTTCATTCGATCGTTCATTGCACACCGAGGAAGAGGAGGATACCGCTTTTGAACCGGGAGTACGCTGTTTTCTCTTAAAAGAGGAAGGGAATTTTGTACTCAGCTTTACATGTTCAAAAGACATCCACTATGAAGGAATTTTTTACAAAGAGCTCGGCACGGATTTCAACAACGGTATTTTCAAATATGTATATAATGGAAAACCCTATCAGGTTGAAGTCCATGACAATATCATTACCGAACCATTGAAAACGCCCGGAAATGTAAAATCAAACGGAGAAAAGCATTAAAACCATAAGCTGTTAAAGGTGAAAACATTCAATATAAGCTGATTCCGTATGGAATCAGCTTTTGGCTTGCATCCAAGTGTATACGGCAAACGAAGAGTCTTCCTTATGTAACAGAGGATTGTTTGTATGGTCTCGGACAGGCTGGATCATCCACAAAAAAAGCTGCGCAGTGATTGAATTTCACTGCGACAGCTCTTTACGTCTGCGCATCAAGCGCATCATCTTTATTTGTGACATCCAATACATCCAGCAGAAATACGAATACTGGAATTCCTATAATAAGTCCCCATACGCCAAAGAAGTTTTGTGAAAAAATCAAAACGATAAACGTATAAAACACCGGCAAGTCCGTTTTGGCCGACATGAGTTTCGGATTTAGTAAATATGCTTCAACGGCATGAATGACCGTAATGACAAGGATCACATATACCACTTGGATCAAACCGCCGATCGTAAAGGCAATCAGGCAAAGCGGAATGAGGGATATGATGACCCCTGCCACGGGGATAAGCCCAAGAAAGAACACCATGATTGAAAGCACAAATAATTGCGGAAAGCCCATGATGGCTAAAGCTGTAATAGTCAAAAACGTATTGACAAGAGCGATGATAAACTGCGCTTCAATCACTTTGCCGAATGTGCGAGTGAACTTCTTTCCAAAAAATGAAATCTCATAATAGAAAGGAGCTACTTTGCTATCTTTAAATTGAGCAGTAAATGCTAAAAGGCGAGGTTTTTCCAAAAGGAAGAACAAGCTCAGTGTTAGTGCAATAATGACATTGACACTCGTTTTACCGATATCGGTAAAAGACTTGACAAGGAATGAAAGGCCATTTTCCAAATAAGCAGCAATTTGGTTGCTCGAAATAAATGTATCTATAAAACTTAATACAGGGTTTTCTTGTGGCTGTGAATAAAAAGCAGTAATCTGAACAATCAGCTGACTGACTTCTTTTGTCAAGATCGGAAAGTACTTCACAATTCCATATGTGAGGATACCGACAATAATCGTATACATAGACACCACAAGGATCCGTCTGGGAATGGGAACCCGCCTTGCGGTGAATTCTACTAATCGGTTCATTAAATATGAAAATATAAAGGTTAGTAAAATGAGATTGATCATGCTTCTCAGACTATATAAAATTAATACAATGAGCGCGAATATAATTAACCGTTTAACCTCTTTTTTCCTAAAAAACGCCAGCACTTCTTCCATTCAGGTCATTTCTCCTTACCATAAAACTTCCTTCATATTTATTATCATCGTGAAAGGCTAAGAATACAAGAAAAATTAATTAATCTTTTATATTTTCTTCATCCTGAAAGCTCACCGGTATTCACAGCCGTTGCAGAAAATATGGCTAAGCCAAAGCGCAGGGAAACTCCGAATTCCATCAAGATGTACACCGAAATACTCTGCAGCCCAACTTATTTTTGTAGATCATTGAATAATAATGATGCTGTTCAAAAATTTTGTAAAAGGAAGGTGCGATATGATTCGAAAGTGAATAGTCATTTGTATATTGCTCAGGAAATTCCGAGGAATGAAGCCTCACTTTTTCCACTTCTATTTGACTAAAGCCTGCCTCGTTAAATAGTTCACACCATTGTTCTTCACCCTGCAACTGTGTGATACCGTAAAAATTGAGAATTTCCTTCTTTTGACCTTCTGTCATAGATCCATCCTGTACCATTTCAATGGCCAGCAGCACTCCACCCGGCTTTAATACCCGCTTATATTCCGAAACTGTTTTTGCCATGTCCGTAAATGCAGTGACGGATTCCGATAAAATTAAATCAAATGTTCCTTTATGAAACGGCAATGATTCAGCATAGCCATGTTTGATGTCAACCGGGAGACCCAAGGATAGAAACCGGGTTTTTGCTTTCTCCAGCATGAGATTACTGGAATCCAGGGCCGTTACATGACACTGATATTTTTGTGATATAAAAGCCGAAGTTTGTCCCGTTCCGCATCCGACATCCAGCACCTTGGAAGATCTGTCCAGATTTTCCTTTAACAAAAGTTTTTGTGTAAGAGACAGGCCGCCTGGATGTGCGCCACCCACTCCGAATAAAGCCAAACATTGTAAGTACGCGTTTTTCACTGTCTTACCGCCCCTTTTTTGTTTCCTACTATCGTATTCAAACGGACGGTAATTGTCATTGGAATAAAATCGGGTGGATATTCTCGGCATGATTGCATGAGTACAGTAAAAAATATTTTTTGGCAACTTGTTGAGCAACATGAATTTAAACGGAAATTCTGCCGGGTCCCAGTTATTCGAAGCTGTTCAATAGGCAGGTAAAAGGGTTGGGGGTACAAGGAAAAATACTTAAACGGTAAAGCCATAGCAGCCTTCTCGTACCTGATGCTGTCCTATTGACTCTATTTTACCGGTACATGACTGGCAGCTTTTACCTGTCCAGTAAAAGGAGCCGGTTGGTTGCAATTGAACTTCTTTCCATATGGATTGGCCGGGATCATCAAAATAAAGCCCCTATCCTTCAAAAGAACGGAACCGCAAACAAGTGCGTTAAAACAATACCTCGATAACTCATAAGTAAAATAATTCTATTTTCATAGTATTCCAGTCTTATATACTTTAAAATAGATTGTAAGTTTAAAAGTGGATTACATGACAGTCCCGACGGATTGTTGTGTAATCGCTTTATTCTTGTTATATAATTCGGTCTGCTCCCAGATCACAGAACAGGCTTGCCAACATAAACAGCATGGCCCCCAGATGAAGATCGGCCGGATCCTTCAAAAGATGTGGCATTTCAAGCTTAGAATAGCGAGCAGAATGACTTTCGGGGAAATTGGTCCACAGTGGAGACAATATGGATGCAGGAGCTGCTCCCAAGAGGTTTGTAAACTTTTCTTTGAACAGGCCAAAAAAGATATGCATATGGAATGAGTAAGCCGTTTACCTAAAAATAAAGCCGTTACTGTCCTCCCAAAGCTTTTACAAAAAAATAACGGTAAATGAAAGAACTGCACCGATTGCACGCAGAGAGGAACTTCTCCCCTATTCCTGTCAATGAGTTTCGGGAGAAGCCACGATGTCCAATCTTCACGGCGGCGGCCGGATAAAAAAACCGCGGTTCAAGCAGCCGATTCCCCCAAGGAGATTGGCGAAAAGGGATCAATGCGGGGATAAGGCAAAAGAACAAAGAAATAAGTTGAAAGATGAATTTCTAATGTGAAGCGGCCAATCCGGCTGCTTCATTCCATCATGATTAAAAC
This sequence comes from Siminovitchia sediminis, assembly GCF_042680885.1. Lineage (NCBI taxonomy): Bacteria > Bacillati > Bacillota > Bacilli > Caryophanales > Bacillaceae > Siminovitchia > Siminovitchia sediminis. Next base: position 29,649 of record NZ_JBHUEO010000015.1, read on the forward strand.
AAGGGGTGAAACGGGTGAAACCATCATCTGAAGTGTTGAATCCATACTTATTCTTGCTCGTTTCTTTTATCTTCTGGGTGTCACACTTTATCTATGTTCCCATGCTGGCTCCCTATATTGAACTTAAAGGGGGCTCGTACACTTATGCCGGACTTGTATTAGGAAGTTATGGGATTATGCAGCTATTATGCAGGATGCCGATCGGTATTTTTTCAGATTTGATGAAAATGAGAAGGCCTTTTATTCTTTCGGGAATGATCTTCAGCGCACTGAGCTGTCTCCTGTTTGCTGTGACTGACCACTTGGGATGGATTCTGGCGGCACGATCTCTGGCAGGACTGGCTGCCTCCACCTGGGTTGTGTTTACTGTACTGTATGCTTCCTATTTTACAGATCAGCAGATCACAAAAGCCATGGGAAGCATTTCACTTGTTGTTGTATTGGCTCAATTTACCGGTACGGGGGTTAGCGGCTATTTGGTTGATCAATGGGGATGGCAAGCCCCGTTTTGGATCGGGGCGTGGATCAGTATCGTTGGGTTGCTGCTTGCCTTTTTAATAAAAGAAACGAAAAACAGCAGAGTCGGAGAACCCATCCGGTGGAAAGATCTATCTGCGGTTATCCGGGAACCCCACCTGCTGAAAGTATCGTTGCTGTCTGTTGTCGCTCACGGCATTCTCTTTACGACTATGTTTGGTTTTACGCCTGCATATGCTGTAAATATTGGATTTCAGGCAAATGAAATCAGCCAGATTGTTATTGCATTTATGGTGCCTCACGCCATATCTACTATATTAAGCGGAAAGGTCTTTGTCCCGAAGCTGGGCCAATGGAGAACATTACAGCTGGCATTTGGTACTGCAGCAGTCTTTTCTGTTCTGACCCCTTTTGTCAAAACCAAACTGTTACTGTGGATTTTACAAGGTTTAAACGGATTTTCGCTGGGTCTTTTATACCCTGTTTTACTGGCTATGGCTATTGAAATGATTCCGCAGGAAAAAAGAGCAACAGCCATGGGTGCCTATCAGGGGATCTATGCTATCGGAATGTTTACAGTACCTTTTTTTGGCGGCCTGTTGAACAACTATCTGGGCATTGGCGGTGCCTTCTATTTATCAGGGGCACTTGGACTGCTGGCAGCTATTTTTTCTGTCGTATGGAGTGTACAGCCCTCTAAAAGCAAGATAAAAAAATCTGTTTCGACATAGGAGAACATCCAGAGGCAACCATAAGTTTTTAAAATGAACAACGGTTCAGCCAATCCTTTGCACCTCACGTGGTGAACCGGTTGCATTCTCGATTATGCTTTAAGCAAGAGCAGATTCCCTGAATCAGCTGCCTTGCAGGGAACTCATCAGTATAAATTAGGAGGACTGGCGGCACCATTGTACAGCGCCTAAGGGTTCCAGCATGCGTATTATGCGAAGCTTTGTCTGTTGTTCACCTACATGTTTCCATAAATAAGGCTGCCCTGCACAGATAAGTGTGACCCGGCCCTGCACGATAGTTAATCGTAAAGTCAGGATACATTGCCAAATGATTTCAAGCACTGCCCATACGGGAACGAATGTCTCGAATTCACTCCCGTATGGTCCGGATCTGGGATGCTTCGGGAACGAATGTCATGCTTACGTTCCCGGGTGGTCCAGATCTGGGATGCTTGGGGATCGAAAACACTCAGGATTCACCCACTGATTATGAGCACTTGACTGCCATCCCCGGCGCCCTCCCAAAATGAAAAAACCCGCCATATGCGGCGAGTTTTTAGCTTTCCAGTTCCTCGATCATCAGCGAGAGTTCTTCCCACCGCTCCATTTTCTGCTCCAAAGCGGCTTCGGCCTCCTGCTGCTGTAAAAAAAGCTCCTGTACTTTTTCAGAATCGCTTCCTGCCTCAGCTATACGTTCCTCAAGCGCTTCAATCCGCTCTTCCAGTTCAGCTATTTCATCTTCAATGCTTTCCCATTCCTTTTGATCCTTATAGCTGAGTCTGGCCTGTTTCTTTTTGACCGGCTTTGGTTTCTCAGCTGCCGGCTTTACTTCAGCCTTGAACTTGGCCTCTTCAGCTGCATCATCCAGATATTCACTGTAGTTCCCATAAAACTCGGTAATGGCACCGCCGTGTTTAAAAACTAAAAGCCGGTCGACGACCCGGTCAAGGAAATAGCGGTCATGCGATACAGCAACGACGACTCCTGGGAATTGTTCGAGATACTCTTCCAACACTCCCAGCGTTCGCGTATCCAAATCATTCGTCGGCTCATCCAAAAACAGTACATTCGGCTCAGTCATCAGGACTTTCAGTAAATAGAGCCTGCGCTTCTCGCCGCCGGACAGTTTTCGGATATAGGTCCATTGGGAAGGCCGGGGAAAAAGAAACCGTTCCAGCATTTGTTCCGCTGTTATTGTATCACCGCTTTTCGTCCGGATTACATGAGAGGTTTCTTTAATATAATCAATAACGCGCCGGCCTCCGTCGAGTTCTTCGTCCCCTTGAGCGTAATAGCCAATTTTTACCGTTTCTCCCATTTCGACTTCTCCTGCATCAGGCTTCATACGCTTCGCCATCAAATTGAGCAGCGTTGTTTTCCCAGCACCATTGGGTCCGACGATCCCGATTTTATCCCCCGGCTTCAGCAGATAATCAAAGGAGCGGATCAACCGTCTGCCGCCAAGACTTTTTTCGACCCCTTTCAGCTCCATGACTTTTTTTCCCAGACGCGTCGTACCTACCTGGAATGCTGCTTCCTCTTTCTTCGTATGAAATGAACGATCCTGCATCTGTTCGATCCGTTCTTTTCGCGCTTTCTGTTTCGTTGATCGTGCCCGGGCACCGCGCCGTAGCCACGCCAATTCCCTTCGAAGCGTGTTGACATGCTTCTGTTCGCTTGCTCTTTCCTCGGCTTCCCTCTCCGCTTTCTTTTCAAGGTAATATTCATAATTTCCCTCATACGTATAAAGCTGGCCATGATCCAGCTCGCAGATCCGATTGGTCACCCGGTTTAGAAAATAACGGTCATGTGTAACAATCAGCAAAGCTCCCGGAAAGCCCGTCAAATATTTTTCCAGCCACTCCACTGTTTCATGATCAAGATGGTTGGTCGGTTCGTCCAAAATCAGCAAATCCGCTGGCTGTATCAGCGCCTTGGCAATCGCAACGCGCTTTTTCTGCCCGCCGGACAGCAATTGCACTTGCTGATCAAAGTTACGGATGCCCAGTTTGGTTAACACCGTTTTAGCCTGGCTGCTTGCATCCCACGCTTCCAGTTCATCCATCTTCTGCTGGAGCGAGAACAAATGCTCTTGTACCTTGGCATTTTCCGGCTCACGCTCCAGCCTCTGAAGGACCTGTTCATAGTCGCGCATCACCCTCATAATTTCTGCTTCTCCGTAATAAATTTGCTCAATAACCGTCAGTTTAGGATCCAATTCCGGGTCCTGAGCCAAATATTCAATCCGGTAATCTTTGGCATGCTTCACTTCTCCGGTGTCCGGCTTTTCTATCCCGGCAATGATCTTCAAAAGGCTCGATTTACCCGTACCATTGACGCCGATCAGGCCTATTCGTTCCCGGTCCCGAACAATGCAACTTACGCCATTAAACAACAATTTGTCTCCATAGGATTTATGTACATTTTCTACTGTCAGCAAGTGGGCACCTCCATTCACACGTATTGAATTTGGCAGTTTTTCCGTCTTAATAAGGAGTAACACAAAAAACGATCCCTATCGCCAATACCAAAAAAATTACCACAAACAAAAATGATTGCAATCCTTCTCACACTTTATCCGGGAAAGAGTGTTTTACAACTGAAAAAGACATCAAAGGAACGAACATGTGCAAACTGGCGGCTCCCAATGAGATAGATTGCTTGTTAACGGTGTATCTCCCGACGATGTTTTTTCAGACAGATCAACTCGATGGATTCATCAACAAAGAACAATGGCCACATCCATCTGAATGACTTTATTATACAGCAAAGCGTCACCCGAATTGGAGCAAGCCACGTAGGAAAATTCAATTTGTTGCCTATTGACTGTGTTCTGACAGTAGTCAAAAAAGATGGGCAGCATTTGCTTCCAATTGGTAAGTCCACTTGTCAAACGTTTAGCACTTATTAAGGGATAAATCTACGGAGATCTTTGTTGGTTGACTGCCATAAAAGGGCTCGGAATACTGCCGGCAGCCTGAAAGTTTTTCATGTGCACGTTTGCAATCTTTCAGGGACAGATATTCCGACGACCCTGTGTTGTTTGCCGGCTCTATTGTACAATTCCACAGGTATCCGGCTGATGGGGAACCATACGCAGAGTGCTCGGATATAAAATAAAAAGGGACTGTCCTTAAAGTCCCTTTTTACAAGCTCACAACCCCTTTTCGCTGCTGAGAACGGGTTCCGGCTTCTCTTCTTCCCACCCTTTGCAGACATCAACCCAAGTGGTGGCGGAAGAATATTCATACAGTTCGTCACAAGTAAGTTCAATTGCGGAATTGGTACTTCCGCATGCAGGAAATACCGTATCAAAGCGTTTTAGCGAAATATCCACATACACTTTTAAATCATTGGCCAGACCGAACGGGCAAACACCGCCGATCTCATGTCCCGTCTGTTCCAATACCTCATCCGGTGAAAGCATGCGAGCTTTGAAGTTAAATAGATGGCGAAACTTTTTGTTGTCAATTTTCGCATCTCCTGCAGCCACCACAAGGATGGCCTGATCTCCTTCTCCACGGAATGACAGTGTTTTGGCAATCCGGGCAGGTATGACACCGATGGTGTCTGCTGCCTCTTGTACAGTAGCGCTGGAGGTTTCAAATTCCATGATATCGTCCTGCCGGTTCCATTGTTCAAAATGAGCTTTTACGCTTTCCAAAGACATGAGGAACACCTTCCTATAATAATATTTATAGATATATATATAGAAAACAATATAATCCTTTAGCCATTGCGGAGTCAATGATTGCAGATGAAAGTTCTTTCCCTGATAAATGAGCAACTCCACATGCGCAAAGCCCTCGGGAAAGAATGGCCGGGGTTTTTCTACATTTACTTATACAGAAATCACGAGGAAGCAGAGACCCCGTACAAAAATACAAACTTTTTTACAAGCTTAAAAGTACGTTGCGATGCTCCGCCCCTGGGTGGTCTTCCGGCAACGGGCGTTTCCTATGCCAAATAACTTCTCCCGAAATGTTCCATCAGTGCACTTTTTCTTTAACAGTCCGCGCTTTTGCAGCTCAGGGGTAACAAGTTCAACAAAATCCTTACATGTCCCCGGCGACACGGCTTATGCCAAGTTAAAAACCGTCTATATCCGTTTCATCTATCCATTCTTCCATTGTATTTGCAATTTGTTCGGGTGTACCCACAGCGACAGGCCCCATCCCGCCTACTCCTACAAAATTAGCAATCTTACGAAGCGTCCACTTCGTGTCAGGCTTTGACATCGTGAGGATCTTCAATTTGGATTTAACGGCATTTGTTTCTATGTAGTCTATTTCATCATCGGGATGGTATTTGGAATAATCCACCCCTGTCCAACCGCTTAATAAAGCCAAAGCCCCTTCATAGCTGACATAGCTTGAAAGCTCCTCATATTTACTCCAGGCTTCTTCTTCCGTTCGGCCAACAAACGGCGTCATCAGAGCAAATATCTTCACACTCTTCGGATCCCTTCCTTCTTCTTGAAGGAGGTCCCTCAGTTTTTTGACATATGAGGCAACCGGACCTTTGGCGGGTGCTAAGATCAATGTGCATTCTGTATGTTTTGCTGCAAATTTCATACCTGTAGATGACCCTCCAGACTGATAGAGAACTGGGGTCCTTTGCGGAGACGGCTCACTTAAATGGATACCCGGAACATGAAAATACTTCCCGCGGTGATTAACTTCATGAGCCTTCTCCGGTTCTGTATAGATACCTTCCCGCGTCTTCTTCCCAGCTTGATTTCCATAGTTTATAACAAACTTCCAAATATTCATCTGCGACCGCATAGCGCTCGCTATGTTGGGATTTACCCCTGATATCCTTATTTTTTGTTCAGCTTTCCAAATAGGAGGTGACAATGTTCCAAGCCATACGGCCTTTTGTCAAGTGATCCAGCGTTGGCATCCTGCGGGTGAATGTATAGGGATGCTCGTATGTTGTAGAACATGTAATACCGAACCCCAAATGCTCTGTTGCATGAGCCATTGCTGAAACAAGCATCATCGGATCATTCACCGGAACCTGCGTTCCTTCCCTGAGAGCTGTTGCTTTGTCGCCGCCATACACCCCATAAATGCCAATGACATCCGCAATAAACAGACCGTCAAAACACCCTTACTCCAATGTTTTTGCAAGTTCAACCCAATAGTCAAGATCTTTATATACCTCAGATTCATCTTCGGGATGTCTCCATAAACCCGGTGATTGATGCCTAGCACTAGCACAATTCATTTCACCGTCAAGATCGGCTCCTTTTATTTTAATTATGCAGTGCGGCCGCAATCCACTCAATTTTCATTTCCTCTGGTTATGTCTTATATAGGCTTCCGCCTTTGTAAACGTCCTTTTTTAAAAAACATGGAAGGGGTTGTAAAAAACGGTGAAATGTCGTACTTGAATCCCCCTTACACATTCATAAAAAGAGGCACCTTTCTCCATCCAAAAAGATGAAACAAAGCGCCTCTAGTGGTCTAGTCAGCTCCTGGTAATCGAAGGTTTATACTAAACATTCTTCAATAATTGTTACGTATTCCTCAAGATATTTTTGATCCACTTCGTCAAAACGGTCAGTAATCGGACTGTCTATATCAAGCACCCCGTAAATGTCTCCATTGACGACAATAGGAATGACAATTTCAGACTGGCTTGCCGCATCACAGGCTATATGCCCGTGAAACTGATGAACATCGGCCACTCGCTGAGTTTTCCGTTCTTTCACAGCCGTGCCGCATACGCCTTTTCCATAAGCAATTCGTGTACAGGCCGGCAGCCCCTGGAATGGGCCAAGTACGAGCTCATCGTTTTTCCATACATAAAAGCCGACCCAATTGACCTGATCTAAAAACTGGTTTAACAGTGCGGATGCATTGGCCAACAATGCTGTTTCATCGGCCTCCCCATCCAGCAGGGCTTTTAATTGCTTCAGCAACAGCTGGTAATCTTCCTGTTTATTCCCGGAGTACGTTTTAACTTCAAACATTCTTAACTGTCCCCTCTCAAAATCGGTTGCTCCAAATATTTTACAAAGTCATCAGAAGAGATGACAGGTGCGAAAATTTGATTGATACGTTCCATGGCTGCCGCTTCCTGTTCAGGCTTTTCGCACCCTGTCGCATCGCCGATCACGATTGGCAGATAACCGTGGTCACGGGCCAAACGAACATTTCCTTCTATACACCAATCAAGATGAACCCCAGTAAACACGATCACTTCCACTCTTTTCTTGGCTAATTCCAGTGGAAAGGGTGTACCGATAAAGGCAGTCTGCAAAGCACATTCACTAAATTGCAGATCACCCGGTTCTACCAATTCCTGCAGTTCATCCACCAATTCATTGTCCCATTTAATTTTCTCTTCAGTAACTTCCAATCCTTCCACCCAGGTTTCGTATTGGACCTTGTCAAAAATATTTTGCGGCTCATTTCCGCGATAAATATTGTAGCCAATCCAATTGAACGAAACAAAGTTACTTGCTTTCCTTGCCGCTTTCACCGTTTTAATTGTTGCCGGCAAGCTCCCCCGCTCACGGTGATTTTCATGTCCAAGGGCACCATCACTCTCATATAGACATTTGTTTTGGCTAATCGAAACAAAAGCAGCTGACCTTTTTAATATTTCCGCGAAATTTAACTTTTTCCACTGAGGTGCAAGTTCCGGAATGGCGTGTATTCCGCCAACTCGACTTTGAGTAAATGTTGAAACTGTCATCCAATCTCCTCCATATTAAGAATCAATTAGACTTCTTTGTTCTAAGAATCTCCATTTCTTTTAATTCCCTGCGCAAAATTTTTCCGCTGATGACTGTTTTAGGCAGTTCTTCCAAGACTTCAATTTCCCTGGGGGCAACGTGTGCTGCTAAATTGTTGCGGACAAAAACACGAATTTCTTCCAACAGTTCCTTGGACTCCGTAAACCCGGGCCTCAGCGTAATAAATGCTTTTACCAATTCTCCGCGAATGGGGTCCGGTTTGCCGATGACCCCCGCTTCCGCTACAGCTGGATGTTCGATTAATTTGCTTTCTACTTCAAATGGCCCGATCCGTTCCCCGGCAGAGTTGATCATATCGTCATCTCGGCTTTGGAAAAACACATAGTCTTCTTCATCCTGATAAGCCAGGTCACCAGAAACGTACCATCCTTCATATTTGAAATAAGCGTCAAATCGATCTTGATTTCCCCAGATTTCCTTCATCAATCCCGGCCATGGCGTCCGTACTGCCAGTTGACCTACCGAACCTCGCGGCAGTTCCTTCCCCTTTTCATCCAAAATACCGACTGTGATTCCAGGGAAAGGACGTCCCATGGATCCCGGTTTGATCTTTTCAGCCGGCAGATTAACGATTAAATGCCCGCCCGTCTCCGTCATCCACCATGTATCATGAATGCGGACACCCAACTGTTCCCATGCCCAATAAATCACTTCAGGGTTCAAAGGCTCGCCGACACTTAACACATGGCGTAACGAGGAAAGATCATAGTTTTTGAGAATGTCACCTTGGGAAAGCAGCATCCGAAAGGCAGTGGGTGCGCTGTACCAGATAGTCACTTTCAATTCGGCAATCAACCGGTACCAGTTTTCTGCTTTAAAGCGGCCGCCTTGAATCACGATCGTAGCCCGGTTCAGCCAAGGTGCAAACAGACCGTACACGCTGCCCGTCACCCATCCGGGGTGGGACGTACACCAATAAACATCATCATCTTTTACGTCAAGCACCCACTTGCCCGAAACATAATGGTGGATCACCGCACGATGGGCATGGAGCACCCCTTTGGGCTTGCCAGTGGATCCGCTCGTATAATGGATCAGCATGCCGTCCTCAAGATCCACCCATTCCACCGGATCAGCTGCTGTTTCTTCGTATACTGTATTTTCGATATTTTCGACATCCAAAATCGTATGAAGGGATTGGATTTCGCTTTGCGGCACCCGTTTGACCATTTCTTTGTCTGTAATCAAAACCGTTCCCTTACAGTCATTGATCCGGTCTTTGACTGCCTCTTCCATAAATGCTTCAAACAGAGGACCGGCAATGGCGCCAATTTTAATAATTGCCAAAATGGAAATATAGCATTCCGGTGTTTTCGGAAGGAATACAAATACCCTGTCCCCTTTTCGCACTCCGTTGTCCCTTAATACCCTGGCGTAAAGATCCGTTTTTTCTTTTACTTCTTTAAAAGTAAGTATGCGTCTCTCATCGCCATCTACATAGTGTAAAGCGATTTTATCTCCGTAGCCTTCATCAACATGACGGTCAATGGTTTCATAGGCAGCATTGATCTTTCCGGTCTTTTCAAAGCTCAGACCCTTCGCAGCATCATCCCATGAAAATGTCTCTCGTATTGCCTCGTAGTTTTCAAGATTATAAGTTCCCGAAACCGGTGCAAGTATTTCTTTTTCTAAAACTCCCATCAGCCTTCCCTCCCGTTACGATGAAAAAGTAGCCTTTTCCACTTTATTTAAATCAAGGCTTTCCAAAATTTCTGCTTTAAGGTCTGCCAACAGTTTGCTCCCTCTTGACCTTGGCCGCTTTTCCGGAATGGTCAATTCTTTAGCAATTTCACCTGGCTGGCCTCGGAGGATTACAATTCGGTCACATAAGTATGTGGCTTCATCAATATCATGTGTAACCAATACCATCGTCGTCTGATGCTCTTTCCAAATATCAATCAGCAGGTCTTGTAGCTGCATTTTCGTAAAGGCATCTAACGCACTGAAAGGTTCATCCAGTAAAAGAATCTCGGGGGATGTAACCAAAGCCCGGGCGATGGCAACACGCTGTGCCATCCCTCCCGATAACTCCCTCGGATACAGTTCATCACAACCTCCCAAGCCGACACTTTCCAAATACCGTTTTCCAAGAAGGTACTTTTCTTCCTTTTTCCCTTTCAACCCAAAAGTGACATTTTCCAATACGTTGATCCACGGAAATAGTCTAGGTTCCTGAAAAATAAAACCGGTCGTATCATGAACATCTTTTGAGGTATTGCCATTAATTGATATTTCTCCGTCATACTCATTGTCGAGCCCGGAAATCGCCCTTAATAAAGTACTTTTTCCGCAGCCACTCGTACCTAGTATTCCGATAATCTCACCCTGCTTTGCAGACAAGGTGACATTCCTTACAGCTGTTTTTCCAGCAAATGTCCGACTGACATTTCTTAATTCCAAACCCATCTTTTACCCCTCCGAGTTACGACTTAACAAGCCGGTCTTGCCAATGGAGTGCGCGTTTTTCAATGACTTTCAAAATCCAGTCGGACAATTTTCCAATAATAGCAAAGAGGATAATACTTGCGATAATTGTCTCTGGAGAAAGTGTGTTTTGTCCCAGTACAAGCAAATATCCCAATCCCTGACTGGCACCCATCAATTCCGAGGCGACAACAAACATCCAGCCCAATCCGAGGCCGCTTCGCAATCCGACAAGGAAAGATGGCAAGGAAGCAGGCAAAATGACTCTTCTTACAAGCTGAAATGTATTTAAGCCATACATTTTTCCCACTTCGATCAATTTACGGTCAACTCCAGCAATGCCGCTGGCAATATTTAAATACACCGGAAAAAATACACCAACCGCAATCATGGTGACTTTGGAAGGTTCTCCTATTCCCATCCAGAGTATAAACAAGGGCACCCACGCCAATGAAGGTATGGAGCGGAAAGCCTGAATTAACGGATCAAACAGGTATTCCGCTTTTTTATAAAAGCCGACCAAAGAACCTAAAATCACCGCCGTCACGGTTCCAATCACAAATCCAGCAAATACACGATAAGTTGTAATACCGATGTGTCCCCAGAGAGTCCCGTCCTGCGCCATCTTTTGAATCGTTGCTAAAATTGCAGAAGGTGCCGGGAGTTGATACGACGGAAAAACTCCCAGACGGCTTAAACCTTCCCAAGACACAATTAGAATGATTGGCAATATACTTCCAAGAAAGATTGGCTGTAATTGTGATTTTTTCATCTGTGCTTTTTTCTTTTCTGCCGATTTTCTATTAACGAGTACAGGTGCTAACTCCCCTTCATGCTTTGCCATTTCACTTCGCTCCTACCGAGTTTATTCACCATCAATTGCTTTTTTTGCAAATGACGGATCAATAAGATCTGATGTTAATTCCTCAACATTGGCCTCTGAACTAATTGTTTCACTCTCTTGTAAAATTTTCCCTGCTTCGATGAGTGCTTCGGTCTGGACATCTCCTGGTACAGGTTCCAAGAATTCATTACGTTCCAGTTGGATACGCGCCACATCTTCCGGAATACTTGCTTCTTCAGCCAGTAGTTTTACTGCTTCTTCCGGATTTTCAAGAACCCACTCCCTAGCTTTCTCGTAAGCTTTGATTACACGTTCTACATATTCAGGATATTTTTCAGCAAAATCTTCCCTTACATTCAAGAATCCATACGTATTGAATTCAGCATTACGATAGAACAGTTCAGCTCCCGTTTCAATTTCCAGACGGGCCATATGAGGATCGAGTCCAGCCCACGCATCGACTGATCCGTTTGTCAGTGAAGTCGCTCCGTCTCCATGCGGCAGGTTGACAATCTCAACCTCATCAACGGACAACCCTTCCTTGTCTAATGAACGAAGCAGGAAAATATAAGGATCTGTACCCAATGTTGCTGCGACTTTTTTACCTTTTAAGTCTTTTACCGATTGAATATCGGAATCCTTGCTTGTCACAAGTGCTGTCCATTCTGGCTTGTGGGCGATATACACGTTTTTGATTGGTGCTCCATTCGCCTTTGACATCAATGTAGCTGCGCCTGCAGCTGATCCAAAATCAACACTGTTACTGTTCAGGAACTCCAGGGCTTTGTTGCTGCCCTGGCTTAAAGTCCATTCAATCTCGATGCCGTCCTCTTTAAACTCCTCTTCCAAGAAGCCGAACTTTTTTAATACCAGGCTTGTCGGTGAATAGTAAGCATAATCCATCCGAATTTTTTCGGGTGTTCCTTCTTCTGAATTGGCATTCGAAGAGCATCCTGAAATAATCAATGTAACTAAGCCTAGAATGCTAAATGTTAAAATAAATGTGAATTTTTTCATAGGTGCTTTTCTCCTTCACTCGGTAACTTAAATTTCACACGCATATGTTGAGATCGTACCGCGTAATCTTTGTGCTTCTTTATATGTGCATCTATTGTGGACGACTGGGATTCCAGCGTTTCTTGCTATTTCTGCTGCCTCCGGAGAGATGACACCTTCCTGGAGCCAGAAAACTTTCGGATTTATTTCTACTGCCTCTTTTGCGACCCCGATGGCAGCTTCCGGACTCCTGAATACTTGAACAACGTCGACCGGGAATGGGATGCTTTTTAAATCCGGGTATACTTTCTCACCCAATATCTCTGTTTCCCTTGGGTTTACGGGGATGATTTTATAGCCAAGACGCTGCATTTTGCGGGCCAAACGGTAGCTCGGTCTTGCTTCTTTTCCACTTAATCCTACAATGGCCAGTGTTTTTTGGCGGCTGACTTCCTCTCCATTCTCCACCACTCGTTCCGTTGCAGAGTTCAAAGCCCAACGGATCACACCTTCATCATTAATTACAAGAGGTTGCTCTTCTTGAGCAGCAATACCAGTTGCTTTTGCCAATGCCTGGTCGAGATCGTTTTGAATATCGCGGAGAGATTCGATTCCAACTGACAAACGGACAAGCGACTCCGTTACGCCTGCTTCTTCCAATTGCTCTTTGGTGAGCTGTTGGTGTGTTGTAGATGCCGGGTGAATGATCAGCGATTTCGCATCTCCGACATTTGCCACATGTGACCACAATGAAATGTTGTTGATCAATTTTTTCCCGGCCTCTTTACCGCCTTTGATGCCAAAAACGATGATCGATCCAAAACCATTGTTGAAGATCTTTTTCGCCAAATGATGAGATAGGTGACTTTCAAGCCCTGGGTAGTTGACCCATTCCACCGCCGGGTGATTTTCCAGATATTCCGCAAGCTTAACCGCATTTTCGTTATGGCGCTCTACGCGTAAGTGCAAAGTTTCCAGCCCTTGTATCAATTGAAACGCATTTTGCGGGCTCAAGGCTGCTCCGAAATCACGAAGCAATTGAACACGTACCTTTGTGATGAACGCCAATGTTCCGAAGTCCACTGCGTACCGAATCCCGTTATAGCTCGGATCTGGCTCTGTAAACTCAGGAAACTTTTCAGTATTCCAGTTAAAGCGGCCTCCGTCGATGATGACGCCTCCGATGGATGTTCCGTGCCCTCCGATCCACTTTGTTGCGGAGTGGACGACAATATCGGCTCCGAGTTGGATCGGTTTGCACACATGCGGTGTTGCAAAAGTATTATCAATAATGAGCGGAACACCTGCCTCATGAGCAATATCTGCAACAGCTTCAACGTCAAGTACTTGCAAGCCTGGATTTCCGATGATTTCACCATAAACGGCTTTTGTTTTATCCGTAATAGCGGCTTTGAAGTTTTCCGGGTTGGTTGGATCCACGAATTTTACGTTGATTCCATAGCGCGGAAGGGTGACAGCGAATAAGTTGTATGTACCTCCGTAAAGATTTGCACCCGCAACAATCTCATCGCCGGCGCTTGCCAGACTAAGTATGGATAAAGTGATGGCTGACATTCCGGAGGAAGTGGCGACTGCCGCTACGCCATCTTCGAGTAAGGCCATCCTCTTTTCAAATACATCCACTGTCGGATTTCCGATACGGGAATAAATGTTTCCTGGTTCATCTAAAGCAAATAGCCGTTCAGCATGCTCTGTATCATGAAAAACAAAAGAAGTTGTCTGGTAGATCGGAACCGCTCTTGATCCGGTAGTCGGATCTGGAGCCTGCCCTCCGTGTAATGCCAATGTTTCCAAGTCATATGATGCATTTTTTGTTGCTGTTGTCATGTTCATTTCCCCCATTCTGATAAATAAAAAAGCCCTCTTCATAAGAAGAGAGCCTGTTTTTAAAGTCCATTCTCTTCTTATCTTTCAGGAGTTGCCTCCTGCAGGAATTAGCACCTTATTAAGCCTGTATTGAGCTTAATGGTTGCCGGGCATCATCGGGCCAGTCCCTCCGCCACTCTGGATAAGAAATCATTATTTAATTTTTTAAAGCAAAAAAACTCTCACGAAAGATGAGAGGTTTGTCGTATATTCCTCTTATCTTTCCGAGCTATCAGCTCAGCTGGATTTAGCACCTTTTAAGCTTATGCTTAAGGCTGCCGGGTTTCATCAGGCCAGTTCCTTCCACCACTCTTGATAAGAATTGTATTAAATTGGTTTTTCCAAATCGTTATTAGCAGTCTAGCACGCGGATTTTTCCTTGTCAAACGTTTTTTAAAAATATTATTTTATAGAGATAGATGGAATGCTTATTTGTTCGTATTTCTGAATAGGTTCCAAGCAGACGAGTGATCCAGAAAGACATTGGAGTGCTAATTACCACCGTGCACTACACTTGGTATTAAGAGAAATTTATGACCATGTTGACAGAAGAAAAAATTTGTTTGATCATTTCCCAAAAAACTTTTTGACAAAATTCGACGATATTTTTAAAAATAGGCAAATCGACATGATTTTATATAAAAAATCACCTTTTCCCGTATCAATCGACATCCTTCCGCTTTTTACAAAAAAATTTTCTCCAATAAACAACATTATGTAAAAATACGATAATATCTACATGTTGTATAAAAAAGTTTAAGTTGACACAATATGTGGTATAATCTAAATATATCCAAATACCGGAAACACGTCCCGTTTGGATTCTGAATAATCTTTTCAAAAAATACCTTTGACAAAGGAGCAGCCGCTATGGAGAAATCAACCCTCTATAAGACAAAGCAAACATTGCAGAAAGAGATTAACGCCTTAAGAAGAGAAATGATTATGACCGGAATGACCAAGGGATTATCCAGCAAAAAAACTGTTGAGGTAAGTCAAAAATTAGATCATATCCTTAACCAATATGAGCTCATTTCATAATTTTATAGGATCTTTATATATGGGAGCCTCGCTTTTTTTTGGAGCAGGGCTCTTTTTTGTGGAACTGATGAGCCCTATGTCCGTATATATAGAAAAAAAGATGATAGCAGGAGGTTGGGATATTGGAAATATTATTTGATGGAATGCGCTGGCTTCATATCGTCAGCGGTTTTTTGGCCCTGTGCATATTCTGGGTACCAATCGCAGTAAAAAAAGGAGGGCGGCCGCATCGAAAGGTCGGATGGGTGTATGTATGGGCAATGGGAAGTGTATCGGTAAGTGCTTTTTTCATGGGCATCTATCGGCTGACATGGGATGCCGGTCCAGACCCCGATGCCATTCCTTTTTCCTGGTTTCTGCTGTTAATAGCCGTTTTGAGCAGTGCCACAGCCTGGTATGGAATTCGCGTCTTGCGATATAAGCGGAGAAAGGCAGTTCACAGACAATTCGCGGACCTGCTGTTTCCTGGCCTCCTTCTTATAATGGGCGTGGGCATTTCTGTATACGGGTGGTTCATTGATTTTCCGCTTTTGCAATACTTTCCGATTCTGGCCATATTCCTTGGTGGTTCCCAGTTGATCTATTGGCTAAAAATACCGAAAACAACATCCCATTGGATTGTGGAGCACATTGTCGGCATGCTGTCCTGTTGCATCGCCACGGTAACTGCTTTTACCGTATTCGGCGCTCCCCGATTGCTGAACATTGAGTCCGTGAGCCTCATCATTTGGTTCCTGCCCACGATCGTTATGGTGCCAATGATCATTGCTTTTTCAAATATGTATAAAAAGAAAATGGACCGTCCGAAGAAAAGTGCGTGAGCCGATTGATACGGGCGTCCATCCCGGCCTGAAACCCCAAAGCCTAGGAAGGCAGCGTTTTTAAATGAGAATTGGGCGGTTGGACCGTTGGTTGGGAGCTTTATAAGAGAGTTGGGAGCTTTATAAGAGAGTTGGGAGCTTTATAAGAGAGTTGGGAGCTTTATAAGAGAGTTGGGAGCTTTATAAGAGAGTTGGGAGCTTTATAAGAGAGTTGGGAGCGCGCCTGCGCCCTTTGAGGGCACGGCGCGCTCCAACTTTTTCATCACAGATCTGCAGGCTTTTTCCAAGCCAGTGAAAGTGCAACTCCGGCCAACAAGAAAATGGAGGAGAAATAAAAGGGATAATCCAGATTCATATCAAACAGAATTCCGCCGATGATCGGTCCGAGTACATTGCCGATGCTCGTAAACATGGAGTTCATGCCGCCCACAAATCCCTGCTCATCGCCTGCTATTTTGGATAAATAAGATGTGACCGCCGGCCGGATCAAGTCGAATCCGACAAAAATGATAAAGGTGACCAGTAGAATGTACACATACGTATGTACAGTGGTCATGAGAAACACAAGCACAACCGATAAAAGTAAGCAATAACGAATGAGTCCGATTTCCCCCCATTTTTTTGTAAGCCAATCAAACAATACAACTTGGGCAACTGCCCCGATTATGGCGCCACCTGTAATGACAATGGCAATATCTTTGGGAGTAAAGGCAAATTTATGATCAACATACAGGGAGAAGAACGATTCGAATGCCGCCAGGGCGAAAGCGGTGATAAAAATGATCATAAATGCAAAAAAGTACATAGGTACAAAAATTCTCTTGATTCCTGCTTTTTGGTTCAAAGCTGCTTCCGCCTTATTGCGTACCGGCTCGCGAAGGGTAATGATGGATATGAGCGCAGCGATGAGAGCCAAAACAGCAGCAGTAAAAAATGGAACGCGAGTCCCTAACTCTGCTAAAAATCCACCAAATCCAGGGCCGATGATAAAGCCAGTGGATATAGCTGCCGACATGTATCCGAGCGCTTTGGGCCGAGTTTCCTTTGTGGTAATATCAGCAATATAGGCTGTGACGGCCGGCATAATAAAAGCTGCGCTGAATCCGCCAAGAAAGCGGGAAATAAACAGGACTTCCACCGACTGGCCCAGCCCAAACAATAACTCAGATAAACTGAAAATAAACAGCCCGATGACGATCATTCGTTTCCGGCCGTATTTATCGGCCCAACGGCCGGCTACAGGAGATGTAACCAGCTGAATAATGGCAAAAGCTGCCACCAGATTACCAACTACGGATCCCGATAAATTCAGCTCATTCATGATCGTCGGCATCACCGGAATCACCAGGCCAATGCCTAAAAAGGCAATAAAAAGATTGGCCAATAATATGAGTAACGTCATATTTAGTTTTTCCATATCTCTATCTCCTTCATTTAATTCCCCCTGGGGAGCAGCCATAGCCAAGTAAAAAAAGTCCCGTACTTTAGTTTCGCCAAGATGGACAACGGGTTTACCAGGGACCTGGGTTTACCAGGGACCTGGTCTTAACAGTGACTACATGATACTAGTTCATTTCTGAGACAGGGATTCCGTCTTTCAAACCAAATTTGAGCTCTAAAATTGGAGTTTGCACTTTGAACCTCTGTTTCGCACTTTGAATCCGATTTTCGCACTTTGAACCTCAGTTTCGCGCTTTGAAATCGGAATTCGCGCTTTGAAATCGGGTTTCGCACTTTGAATCACGATTTCGCACTTTGAATCCGATTTTCGCACTTTGAACCCGGAGTTCGCATTTTGAACCTCAGTTTCGCGCTTTGAATCCGATTTTCGCACTTTGAACCTCTGTTTCGCGCTTTGAAATCGGGTTTCGCGCTTTGAAATCGGAATTCGCACTTTGAAATTGGGTTTCGCGCTTTGAACCTCTGTTTCGCACTTTGAATCCGATTTTCGCACTTTGAACCTCAGTTTCGCGCTTTGAAATCGGGTTTCGCACTTTGAATCACGATTTCGCACTTTGAATCCGATTTTCGCACTTTGAACCCGGAGTTCGCATTTTGAACCTCAGTTTCGCGCTTTGAATCCGATTTTCGCA
>NZ_JBHUEO010000016.1:0-1829 GCF_042680885.1 Siminovitchia sediminis
CGTATTGTCAAAACTTTTATATTAAATAGGCTATAGAATGTCTTTATAGCGGGCTTTATAAGCAAAAAAATTGCCACCCCCTGAATTCTAAGGATAATTGAAGTTACTACACACCCAAAAACCTAGAATGGAAGTGACAATTTTGTACCCTCAAATTATAACCTATTTATTAACTTATATAAACTTTTTAGAACAAATCATTCGAACATTACTTACCTTATTAATCGGTAAAAGTATGTTTGATAAACCTACAGAACAGCCAGTGAATAAACCTTATCGAAAGTTACAAGTGGATGATCTTCCGATTATTGAAGTACCTGAAAAGCTGGATTATCAAATCCTTCTCTCTGACTACTTAGAGCAGAACGGAAACCCACTTAAGCCTGTTCAACGGCGTAAAAACGCAAAAGTAACAGTACCTAAATCCATGATCTGTCCAAAGTGTGGTGCTCCATCGGAATATCTTTATGCCAATAACGGAGATAAAGGGCAGTATCAATGCAAGGTGTGTTCATGTCTTTTCAGTGATAAGAATCGCTTTTCAAAAGAAGCGATTCTCAAGTGTCCTCACTGCTCCAAAACTCTTGAGAAAATCAAAGAAAGAAAAGACTTTCATGTGTTTAAGTGCAAAAACAACGATTGTTCCTATTATCAAAGAAAACTGAATGGGATGTCCTCAAAGGAAAAGAAACGATTTAAAGAGGATCCACAAGCATTCAAATTAAGATATATTTATCGTCAGTTTCACATTGATTTTCAGCCTTTATCCAAGGAATCACCGGAGTTGCCAGCAGTTGATTTATCTAAGATTTATGCATCACCACATACATTAGGTCTTATCCTGACCTATCATGTTAATTATGGGCTTTCTGCCCGTAAGACAGCTGCCATCATGCAGGATGTTCATGGTGTAGCTATTTCTCATCAGACGATATTGAACTACGAAAATAGTGTAGCTCTTTTACTAAAACCTTACGTAGATCACTATCCTTATGAGCTTTCTGACCAATTCTGTGGCGATGAAACTTACGTTAGAGTAAACGGACGTTGGCATTACTTGTTTTTCTTTTTTGATGCCGTGAAAAAGATTATCCTTTCTTACCCGGTGTCGCCAAAACGTGATACGCCATCTGCCATTCGAGCGATTAATGAAGTCTTACTTAAAATGAAAGAGATTCCGGAGAACCTTACATTTGTGGTTGACGGAAACCCTATCTATCTTCTAGCCCAACACTTCTTTGCTCAACATGGCATTTCATTTGATGTGAAGCAAGTGATTGGTCTTACAAATGAAGACCCTGTTTCAACAGAATACAGACCTTTAAAGCAGATTATCGAGAGGCTAAATCGTACATTTAAAGGCAATTATCGCTCAACACATGGATTTGGTTCAAAACAAGGTTCTGTTTCTTACGTTACTCTGTTTGTGGCTTACTTCAATTTTCTGCGACCACATGCCAGCTTAGAAGGAAAAGTACCGGTAGTGAATCCTGAATTACTAGGGCTACCAACAATGCCAGCACGCTGGACAAAGCTAATAGAGTTAGCCCAAGAATGGATAATTGACCAAAGATCAGCCTAACTTTTTGTTTAGCAGAGCCCTTGAGCTATCCAGCAATCGGCGTCAGCGAACCCTTGACAAACCGAACTTGCCAATGGTTTAAAATGGCAAAAAGCAAGGGCTTATTTGGCATGCCTACTTTTGTTCCCTTCGCCCTTGTTATTCACAACCTAAACCATTGGCGTGTTTGTCAAGGGCGATTGCGTGAGTTAACCACCCAACCACTGATAGAAATCTAGTGAGTTTTCATAGAACTTTTGACATTACC
>NZ_JBHUEO010000017.1:0-120205 GCF_042680885.1 Siminovitchia sediminis
TCTTAGAGCTGGAGTTATCTTTTGAAGGATACGAAACAGGAAAAGCATTTACGGGTTTAGATGGATTAAAGATGTTTCGTGAACAGTCATGGGATTTGGTGCTTCTTGATATTATGCTGCCTGAGATGAGCGGAATTGAAGTATTAAGGCGGATCAGGGCCGGAGATCCTCATACTCCGGTTATTATGCTGACAGCTAAAGATTCAGTAGAGGATAAAGTGTCCGGATTGGATCTTGGTGCAAATGATTATGTCACGAAGCCATTTGAAATGGAGGAACTCCTTGCCAGAGTGCGTGCGGCTTTAAGGCTAAGCCAACATACAAAAGGTGAAAAAGTGGACAATGGGTGGATACAAGTGGGTGAATTAAAGCTGAACGAACTGTCAAGGGAAGTATTCTTTGGAGAAAGCCCCGTTGGATTAACTCAAAGGGAATTTGATCTCCTTGCCTATTTAATGAAGCATGACCGCCAAGTGTTAACGAGAGACCAGCTGCTTAATGGGGTCTGGGGATATGATTACTATGGGGACACCAACATAGTAGATGTGTATATCCGTTACATAAGAAATAAAATCGATAAGAAATATCATATGCCGTTGATCCATACCGTTCGAGGAGTCGGCTATGTATTAAAGGAAAGCTAATGAAACTTCGCACGAAAATAAACCTATATACGGCAGTTATGTTTATAATCCTGTTATTGATGATAAATGTGGCCATCTACTTTACGTTCAGCCGCATGATGTTTGACAGTGATCTGAGCAGGGTTGGAAATGAAGCTTCCCAAACAGTAAAAGGTATTACACAAGCCGACCCTTCCGTTCCAACAGACAATTTGCTGCGGGCTTATATGCCTGTGAACGGGATGCTCCAAATCGTCCATAGTGACGGCACGGCAAGTACGGCAGTAACATCTTCCGAACAGACGTATTTACGCGGCAATCCCGTCTCCTTTACAAATAAAGAGCAAAAGAAAATCATTGAATATGAAGGGGTCCCTTATGCCTTTGTTTCAATTCCTGTTATTTGGATGGATGGCGAAGTAGCGGAGGTTCAACTGACAGAGAGCCTGGCAGACACGGAAAATCAATTAAATACATTGAAGTTCGTTCTGACGGCGATCATGTTGATGGCATCTATTCCGGTACTATTATCATCTCGGCTGTTGAGCAATTTTATCACATCACCGATTTCGTCATTGACAGCCACTATGCAGGAAATTCAGGCAAGCGGTCACTATAAGCGAATTAAGCTTCCGAAAAAGACAAACGATGAACTTTACCAAATGGGCGAGACTTTTAATCACATGATCGGCCAGCTCGAAAAGAACTTTGAAAAACAAGAACAATTTGTTTCCAACGCTTCCCATGAACTAAAGACACCGTTAACCGTTATTGATGCCTATGCAGATATGCTGAAAAGAAGAGGCCATCAAAGCCCCGAAGTGTTTAATGAATCGGTGGAAGCTATTCAATCCGAATCGCATCGTATGAAGAGCCTTATTGAGCAATTGCTGCTCCTGGCCAAGCATGAGGAACAATGGAACATCAAACAAACGGATTTCCCGCTTCGCCCGTTTGTTGAAGAAACAATCAAAACTTTTCAAGCCGGGTTTCAACGCGACATTCAATGCATTGCAGAAGAAGACGTGACTGTTAAAACAGATAAGGAAAAGTTTAAACAATTATTATATATTTTTCTGGACAATGCCAGAAAATACAGTAACGACTCAATTATTGTCAGAATCGGGGTAAACAAAAATGAAGCCATTGTAGAAATTATGGATCATGGGATTGGTATTCCCAAGGACGACCTGCCCAAAGTTTTTGACCGGTTTTATCGGGTTGAGCAGTCACGTGCCAGAAAATCAGGCGGGTTCGGACTTGGCCTTCCTTTAGCCAAAGATTTGGCAGAAGCGATCGGTGCTGACTTTGCTATTGATAGTGAGGAAGGGATCGGAACAACTGTAAAAATAAGACTCATGAGAGACGATTCTCATTAAATTCTCATATGATTCAAGTAGAATGAATGTAAAAACCATGAGGAGAAACAGATGAAATTCTTACAAAAAAAAGGAACTCTTATATTGCTGGCTGCGGCCATACTGATGATTGTCATCTTTTGGCAGCTGGCTGGCAGGTTATCATCAGCGGAGCCGCTTTCACAAACAGAAGCGGGCGAGCTTGTACAGGATCTGTATGGTGGAAAAATTATAGAAGTTGCAGAAAAAAATGGAACATACCACACAGTGATTCAATCGGATTCAGGTCTGTATAATGTTTCTGTTAATAGGCAGAGCGGGGAAATTGCAGGCATACACAAGCAAGAGGTGGAACAACAAAAAAAGATGTCTCTTTCCAAAAATGAAATTGAGGAAATTGTACAGGCAGAATTTAATGGTGAGATCGTCAGTATTGATTTAGAGGAGTCTGACAGACCTGTTTATAAAGTGGCTGTCAAAGAGGAAACAGCTGAAACGACGGTAACAATTGATTCATTAACCGGAGAGATCGTAGATAAAGCCCGAAAGGAAATACCCTCATCAGATGATCCTTCACAGGGCATTACAAAAGAACAGGCCGTGAAAATTGCCAAAGAACAAGTAAATGGAAAAGTCGATGATGTAGAATTCGAAGAGTCAGATGGCCTGCTTTATTATTTGATTGAAATAGAAATGAATAATGGTTCGGAAGCCACCGTCCAAATAAATGCGATTACTGAAGAGGTCCTTTCCATCACTTGGGATGATTAATGAGTTCTACTCTTCTCTTTCTCATGAATTTCTTATTCAGTCTTCAGAACTCCCTCATCATACAACTTTAATATAAAAGCAGATCAAAATTGAGGGAGGAAATATTTATTATGAAAAGAAAAGGAATCATTGTAAGTCTTGCAGGCATGGTTGTTTTAGGAGGGGCTTTTGGAGTAAGTGCTGCGTCAAAAACTAATCAGGCGGCAGTTGGCAAGCAGCAAAATCTCCTATCAGTGGAAGAGGCAAAACAGATTGCTTTGAATGAATACGGTGGAACATTAAAAAGCATTGAACTTGAAACGGATGACGGCTATAAGGTGTATGAGATTGATTTGCTTCTGGAAGGCAAATATGATGAAGTAGATATCGAGATGAATGCTGTTACTGGAGAAATCCTTTATGCTGAAATAGATGACGATGACAAAGATCTGCGTAATGGGGATGACAGCCCAAAGAACCGGGCATCTGAACAAGCAAAAGCTCAAGTTATTTTAAAGGAAGAAGCAATCTCATTAGCATTGAAGGATACGGATGGAATAATAAAGGAAGCTGGATATGATGATGGAGCCTATGAGATTGAGGTCCTCACAGCACAGCAAGAAGTAAAGTTCGAAATTCATGCTCTTACAGGAGAAATCATGAACAAAGAAATAGATAACAGAGATCACGATGAATAGGATAGCCATAGGATTTGTCGAGAATCTACGAAATTGTTTCCTGTAAATCCCATCTTTTTATTCCATGAATGGGTTATAATAGTAAATGGATAACAAGAAAGGGGATCTAATTCATGGCTTATAGAAGAGGGCCTCAGGAGCCTGTTCCAGAAGAGGAAACAATTGTGTGGTCATGTACAAATGAACAATGTTCTTGTTGGATGAGGGATGCCTTTTCTGCAGAAAACAAAACAACCTGTCCTATTTGTCAATCATCGATGGAACAGGAAACAAGAGTTTTACCGGTGATTTTATAAGCGTTTTAGCTCAGCCGTCCTGAATATTTTTTTGCAGGACGTTTTTTTTTGCCAGGTTTTGGACTTTCCGTACATTTTTCTTTAAATATGGGGAAACTGAATGATGGAGAGAAAAATGAGGAGGATAGATCCATGACCAATCAACAAAATCAATTGCCTAAAGATCCGAAATCTTATTGGATAGACTCCATTGACTTGCAGGAATTTTCGGCATTGGAACAGGATATTGTAACAGAAGTAGCCATAGTTGGCGGAGGCATTTCCGGGATTACGACGGCTTTGTTACTAGCCAAAGAAGGCATGAATGTAACACTATTAGAATCCACACGCTTGTTAAATGGCACGACAGGCCATACAACTGCAAAAATTACGGCACAGCATGGCATCCTGTATGATGAACTAATCAGTCACTTTGGATTGGAAAATACAAAACTGTACTACTCCGCTAACGAAAAAGCCGCTCATTTTATGGAAAATCTCATTCAAGAATATGGAATTGATTGTGATTATCAAAAGGAAAGCGCCTATATTATTTCTTCTTCCGACAGTGACAGGCAAAAGCTTGAAAACGAAGCAAAAGCATATGAAAAATTAGGTATTGACGGCGGTTTTGTTGACAAAACTCCTTTAAAATTCCCAACCATTGGTGCGGTAGAGATGAAAAATCAAGCGCAGTTTCATCCGCTGAAATATTTGGCGCACCTGGTGGGCGAATTAAAGACGATGGGTGTCCAGATCTTTGAACGTTCAACGGCTGTCCGTATGGAGCAGGGTGATCCTGCTGTTATTCATATGCGAAACGGAAACAGGGTAAAAGCAAAGTATGTTGTATCAGCCTCCCATTTTCCTTTCCATGACGGGAAGGGATATTTTGCAAGATTGTATCCAAAAAGATCTTATGTAATTGCCGTTAAACAAACGGAAGCTTATCCGGGCGGAATGTATATTACTTCAGACAAGCCTACACGTTCATTTAGAAGTGTAAAAATTAATGGAGAAGATATGCTCCTCGTCATTGGGGAAAGTAACAAGACAGGGCAGGGTATACCTGAAATAGAACATTATGAAGCGTTGGTAAAAGATGCAGTCAACTATTTTAATGCAAAGGAAGTTTTATTTCGCTGGTCAGCCCAAGACCTGGTTACCCCGGATAAAGTACCGTATATCGGGAGAATTTCAAAGAACCATCGTAACGTTTTTGTTGCAACCGGCTTTAGAAAATGGGGGATGGCACACGGAACCTTCTCCGGTATGCTTATCAGTGATTTAATTTTAGAAAAGGACAATCCTTATGAAGAGTTTTATGCACCTTCCAGGTTTCCGTTAGACCCAAGCGTGAAAACCTTTGTGAAAGAGAATATGAATGTAGCCGCACAACTGATCGGCGGAAAATTAGACCGTCCAGATAAGGAAATTAAAGACATTCAAGAAAATGAAGGGGCGGTTATCACAATTAAAGGAAAAAGGGCTGGTGCGTATAGAGACAGCAGCGGCAATCTGTTTGTAGTGGATACTACTTGCACTCATATGGGCTGTGAAGTGAACTGGAACAGTGGAGACAGGACTTGGGATTGTCCATGTCACGGCTCAAGGTTTGCTTATCATGGCGAAGTAGTTGAAGGACCGGCAGACCAGCCATTAAAGAGGATTGACCCGAACCAAATAGATTTTTCCTCATCCACTTGACAAAAAGGAATCTTGAATAGTATTGGGTGTTTTATCCAGCATAATCAGCTGAATGGAAGTCCACAATAAGAACTGTTCAAAGCTGTAGCTTTGTTCAAAGGTAAACGGGATGACAGGAGGATGTCAAATGAAAAAGTTTTGGACTACCATGCTGGCTGCTGCTGGAGTCGGTGCAGCTGCATATGGTTTAACTAAATATAGGAATGGAAAATATGCGGATTCTGTGAAAAATATGATAACAAGCGCCAAGAACATGATGCAAAATACGGGAGCCGCCGCCAACAATCCTTTAATGGAGATATCTAAAGAACTTGCGCCCCAAGGTCTCCAACAACAAAATAGCCAAAGAAGAAATAAGCATCCGATGAATCCCAGCTAAAACAAGCTCCCTGATTTTTTACAGGGAGCTTTCTCGTTGACATGTAAGATATACATGATGAAGGGCATCTTATTTACATAAAAAATAAGAAAACTTTGGTTATATCCGTTGATGAAAAGCCTATTCAAGCTTATAATAAGTTTTATTAGCTTTTTTAGCAATAGGGAGGGATTGTATTGCCTATTAACATTCCTAAACAAATGCCAGCAAGAGAAATCCTTGAAAAAGAGAAAATATTTGTAATGGATGAAGAAAGAGCAACAACGCAGGATATCCGTCCATTGAATATATTGATTTTAAATTTGATGCCTGAGAAGGAAAAGACGGAAGTCCAGCTGCTGAGGCTGCTGGGAAATTCTCCTTTGCAGGTTAACGTTACATTTTTGCATATGGCAACTCACCAATCGAAAAATGTAAGCAAATCTCACTTGGAGCAATTTTACAAAACCTATGATTCAGTAAAAAAATATTATTTTGACGGTATGATTATTACAGGTGCACCCATTGAACATTTGCCGTTTGAAAAGGTGAATTATTGGGAAGAGCTAAAACTCATTATGGATTGGTCCAGGGACCATGTCACATCGGTCATGCATATTTGCTGGGGAGCTCAAGCAGCGTTGTACTATCATTACGGAATTGACAAGTATGAGCTGCCGGCGAAATGCTCAGGCATATACAGACATACGATTTCCGATCAGACCGTAAAACTTGTACGCGGATTTGATGAAGTTTACTTTGCTCCACATTCCCGCTATACCAGTGTCAGTCGGGAAGAGATTATAAATCATCCGGACCTGAATCTTTTATCGGAGGGGGAAGCGGGCCCGTTTATCATCACTTCCAAGGACGAAAAGCATATTATGATTACTGGACATCTGGAATATGATACAGACACTTTGGCAATAGAGTACCAGCGAGACATAAAAAAGGGTTTGGATATTCAAATTCCGGAAAATTACTTTCCTGATAATGATGTAAATCAAGCACCGGTAAATACATGGCGTTCGCATAGCCATCTGCTGTTTTCGAACTGGCTTAATTATTATGTTTACCAGGAAACTCCGTATGAGCAGGATCGTAAAGTCAAGGTTGATATTCCTGCTGCCAATGACATTTCATAACCGCACAGAGCAACTTGCTTTGTGTGGTTTTTTAATTTTTGTAAAAGATGCATGACTGAAATGGCAGGATGTGTCAAACTGCAACAGGAGTGTGAAGCAGTAAACTTGTTGGGCATTTTGCGAAAAATGCACACGAAAAACCCCTGCGTTCATTGCTTCCATGTTTCTCCTGGTATGCAAGGCTATTTCACCCAGGTTTATCTGCTATGGGTACATATTCTTCTCTTAAAAGACTTATATTCAAAGAAATGTTATTGGTAATTAAAAAAAGGAGTAGATATGGGTGGCCGGTGAAAGCAGCGGAGTCTGATGTGCCGTAATGGCAAGATTGTTTTGAGCTGATGCAGAAGAAGGAGACGGCTGGGAATGCTTCCGTAAGTAATATGGAGGTTAACCGCATTTGAGGTCATGGTTTGCATGTTGCTGGAAGTTGAACATTCCCAAACGGTTTTAGCCGCACGCATTCGAAGCCGTAACCCCACTTATACATTTATCAAGGGACAGGAGAAGTTGTACAAACTATTGCAAGGAGAGCTGTCAGATGGAAAAAGATAATGGCCAAGCAAAATTGAACTTGTGGTTTTCCCGGCCGGAGTGACTGTCCTGGAACAGGGTACGACCAGCCGTTAGCCGGAAGGTCAAATGACATTGTTTTTATGAACCTGCTGAAGAAGAATATAAAAACTTGTTAAAACACCTTTTGAGATGTTAAACAAACAGGCAGGCCCCGGCTTGTTTTTAATTGAATCAATTGGATTGCATAACAGGAATGAATGACAGAAAAAATATTGAATAAACTATCCTTTAGCAGGAGGATTAGAGGGGTCAAAATTGGACTTAAGTGAGCTCATCCAAAACAGCCTGGGGCATGTACGATCAAAATTCCCACTCCAGGGGATTACAATTGAAGGTATTACAGCAAATTCAAAAGAAGTCTGCAAAAACGATTTGTTTGTTGCTATCTCAGGCTACCATCATGATGGCCATGATTATATAAGACATGCCATTGAATGTGGTGCTGCAGCAGTTGTAGGTGAAAAATATGTTGGTGAGTTGAGTGTCCCCTATATTAGGACAAGCAACAGCCGTTCAGCTTTGGCCAAGTTAGCGAAAGAATATTATCAAACATTTACCAGTGGCCAAACAGTCATTGGCGTAACGGGAACAAACGGAAAAACTACGACTTGTTTTATGCTGAGGCACATATTTGAAGCTTCCGGATTTTCATGCGCTTTGTTTAGTACCCTATTTAATATTGTCAATGGAGAAAAAGTCCCTTCCGAACAAACCACCTCAGATCCTTTGAAAATGCATCATCTTCTATCTCGTTCCAAGGATCAGATTATTATCGTTGAGGTTTCTTCCCATGGACTTTCGCAATGTCGACTGGATGGAATTGATTTCGACTGCTGTGTTTTCACGAATCTTGATCATGATCATTTAGATTATCACCAAAATATGGAGGATTATTTCTCAGTAAAAGCCAGTTTATTTAATAAGCTGAAAAACAGGGGAAAAGCAGTAATTAATGGATATGACTCCTGGGGAGAAAAACTTATTCAGTCTCTTGAACATACCGATAAGCAAATGTATGTGATGGGGGAGGGCGGTCATTCCTTTCAAATCATTCCTCAGTACGATCTTTCTTCAGAGACATCATTCTTTATAGATCAGGGGAAAAGGTATCCCATCCAGCAAAAAATTCCAGGCGTTCACAATATATTGAATGCCGGTTTAGCTTATTTAACGGCAAAAAGCTTTCATATCCCTGAAGCGTTCGTGATCCATACATTGCAGAACTTTGAAGGGATTCCAGGTCGATTTCAAATCACGAGACAAACCGGACAGCCGACAATTGTTATTGATTATGCCCATACAGCTGATGCTTTTTATCATTGTCTTCAAACCGGACATGCTCATAAAGCAACTCGCATTTTTCATGTATTTGGCTTTAGAGGAGACCGGGATATATCTAAAAGAAAAAGAATGGTGGAAATATCAAGTTTGCTTAGTGACAAGGTCATCCTGACAACAGACGATTTAAATCAGATCTCACACGATGCAATGGTAAAATCATTGCATGAATTCAGTAGATTGGATAACGTACAGATTATCCCTGACAGGACATTAGCAATCGAATTTGCCATAACATCTGCGAGAGAAGGGGACTGGGTTTTCATTACAGGCAAAGGGCATGAGCGATATAAGGAATCATATAAGCTGCCAAGTTCCTCCGACTTGGAAACCGTTCGCATGATTCAACAGCTTGTTGATTCAGAATCAGGGGAAAGATGTTTTCAGCTCAAATGTTGGGATGAAACGGACGAAAAACCCATGTTTCATTAAAGAGAAATTTATATTGTGAAAGGCTGATCCTGGTCCCGGTTATAGATTCTTGTCAACATTCAAATACCAATGAATATCCGGCATGCGTTTGACAATCGCATGCCAGTTTTATTTATAGGAAACCTATTCAAGGTAAAAAACAAATAGGAATTTGACATATGGCGGCATTTCCGGCAAAGTACATAGCCGAATTCCTGCTCAGTGAAGCAAATTCACCATCAATCAGCACAGCCACATCATTGCCTATACACAAATGATTCCTATAGTAACATGTTTGGAGGGGGCGGCATTATATTTTTCCTGAGAATCTTTCTCCTTGTGCGAGTTATATTTTTTCTCTTCATACTTATTTCCTAACCGCCAAAAATTCGGACCAGCATGGAAATGAGAATGATAATGGCAACGCTAAACGCCATCCCCATTAAGATGCGTTCGTGTTTTTTATACATGTGAAACCACTCCCTGATTTAATCATACCAATTCCATCCGGCATGAAATAAGGAATTATTTGACGAAATTTTAGAGTCTTTATGTTGAAGCTGTGAAAAATTAAACAAGTTATCATTTACACTTCAGCAGCAATAGTATTTTAAAATAATAATAATGGCATTGTTTCCTTAACATAACTGAATTGTTATATTGAGATAATATAATTGGTTAATGTTGCTCAGGAGAAAAAGCAGATTTTTCTGTGGTATTAACACCAGATCATAAGAGTTGCGCAAGGTTGGTCATTGGTCCTAATACCTGAAAAAACCGACCTTTAAGTCTTATGACCAAGTTCTATTAGTGGTGGTTATCCTTTACAGGATGGTGAGTTGTGCAGTTTGTTTTTCAATAGAGTAAAATGTGAGTTTATACACTTCATTGCATACCTTCCGTTGGATCGTTTCGGGTCATTCAGGTCTCCGAGTACCTGTTTTCAGTTTAAAGAACATATATAATGAATGATAAGAAAGGGGAGGGTAACAATGATTGAATTTTTAAATGTAGGAAGGCCGCAATTGATTGGCAATCCGTTCGGACCAGTCATCAACTCGGGGATCAAAAAAAAACCTGTCACTTCCGCCTATTTAAATAAAAATGGCTTTGCACATGATGAGGTAGCAGACCATGATAACCATGGCGGAGAAGAAAGGGCTGTATGCTTTTACCCTTTTGAACATTATTCTGGATGGAATGCGTTGGCCGGTCAGGAATTGAAAATTCCTGCATTTGGTGAAAATATTACGCTGTCCGGATACACAGAAGACACCGTGTACGTGGGGGATATATATCAGATCGGCGATGCTGCCGTTCAGATTACACAGAGCAGAATACCATGTGCAAAAGTCGATATAGCCAACCGAATCAGAGGATTTTTCGAACTCTTTATCCGAACCGGTAAAACCGGATATTTTGGAAAAGTAGTAAAGGAGGGACAGGTGGAAGACCAGTCTGCCATCACTTTAATAGAACGTCCCAGCCACACTGTTTCTATAAGAGAACTGCATCATCTTTTTTTTCACGACCGTCAAAATACGAAAGAGATTGAAAGGGTACTCTCCATTGAAGCACTTGCCGGGGATATGAGGAACAGGCTCAGAAAGTTAATAAAATAGCTATAAACAGGAATATCAAAGATCGTTTCGGCAATAAAGCCGGGACGGTCTTTTCTTTTATTTAAAACGTTTGATCAATAACTGTTGCGCTACACCTGTAGCATTCCTGTACAAATTTTGAACCGGTTCATGTAAGAATTTATTCTAAACACTTTAGATTCAATATTTTGATAATTGGCATATTAATTGCATGATCCATGATTGACTAAAAAAGAAAGGGGAGACAAACATTTGGCAAAGTCACAAATTCTGGCCATTGACGCAGGAGGCACAATGACAGACACATTCATTATTGATGAAAAGGGGGATTTTGTTGTTGGAAAGGCCCAAACCACTCCCGATGATGAACACATCGGACTGATGAATTCAGCCAAAGATGCCTTGGGCCAATGGGATGCGGAAGTGGAGAATGAATTTCCTCATTTGCGTGCAGGTGTTTATTCTGGAACGGCCATGCTAAACAGGCTTGTATCCCGAGTGGGGCGCCGAGTTGGATTAATTGTGAACAGAGGAACGGAAGATAACCACCGGATGGGTCGAGGTCTTCAGTCATTCTTGGGTTATTCATATTCAGATCGGATTCATATAAACACACACCATTTTGACCCGCCGCTAGTACCGAGAAAATGGACCGTTGGTGTTACTGAAAGAGTCGATATGTTTGGCAATGTTGTTATTCCTCTGTACGAGCATGAAATTGAGCCCGCGGTTCAAAAGTTAATCGATGAAGATGTGGAAGCCATTGTAATCAGTTTGCTCCATTCATATAAATACCCAATGCATGAAAGAAAAATCAGGGATGTAGCTAAAGACCTCATTAAAAAAGCGAATAAAGATATTCAGGTTTTCGCAACTGTGGATTATTATCCGGTTCGGAAGGAATCCCACAGAACCAATACGACGATCGTCGAAGCCTATGCCGCAGAACCATCCCGAAAGACTTTGGAGAAAATGGATACAGCGCTCAAGGAGCAGGGAACCGATTTTAATTTAAGAATCATGGCCAGTCATGGAGGGACGATTAGTATTAAAGCCAATGAATTGGCCAGAACTTGTGTATCAGGACCGATCGGAGGCATGATAGGGGCGAAATACTTAGCCGAAAATCTGGGTTTGAAAAATGTTGCCTGTTCCGATATTGGCGGAACAAGTTTTGATATCGGGCTGATTACGCAAGGGGATCTGGCCATCAATTCCGATCCGGATATGGCAAGACTTGTGCTGTCTTTACCCCTTGTATCAATGGACACAACTGGAGCTGGAACCGGAAGCTACGTACGGATTGACCCGAACTACGGGAATCTGACTCTTGGTCCTGACAGTGCAGGTTCCCGCGTGGGAGTGTGTAATCCTGAAGGCGGAATAGACACTGTGACAGTATCCGACTGTCATGTAGTGATTGGACTCATCAATCCGGATAATTTCATCGGCGGAGCGATTAAGCTGTCCCGAGAACGTTCCTATCAAGCCGTGAAGAAGCAGGTAGCTGATCCGCTAGGATTAACAGTAGAAGAAGCTGCGCTTGGTGTCATTGAATTGCTGGAATCGCAGCTGCGCAACTACTTAGAATCTATGATTCTGGGTAAAGGCTACTCTCCCTCTCAATATGTCTGCTTTTCCTACGGAGGCGGAGGTCCATTACATACAGCCGGTTACACACAGGGCCTGGGTTTTGAGGATGTATTAATCCCCGCGTGGGCCGCTGGGTTCTCGGCGTTTGGATGTGGAGCCGCCGACTTTGAATACCGTTATGATAAAACCCTTGATTTGAATGTGGATGATGGTGCAGATAATGAGAGCATTCAAAAAGCCGGTAGAGAACTGCAGGAATCGTGGGATGAGCTGAAAGCTAAAGTTGCAGAAGAATTCAAGAAAAATGATTATGCGCCCGAAGATGTTCAATTCCGTCTTCTGTACCGCATGCAATATCAAGGCCAGCTGAATGACCTGGAAATTGAAGCACCGATCAAAGAATTTAAAGGCGTGGAAGACTTCCAAACTCTTGTAGAAACGTTTGAAGACACGTACACACGCGTGTATGCGAAGTCTGCCTTATCACCGGAACTGGGATACTCCATTACAGGAGCGATTGTCCGCGGTGTTGTAGACGTTCCCAAACCGGAAATTCCGGTTGAACCCATATACGGAGAAACTCCGCCTAAGGAGTCATTCTTGGGGACACGTCAGGTGTTCTGGAAAGATGGCTGGCAATTGGCAGATATTTATGAAATGGAAAAATTAATGCCGGGGAATCGGATCAAAGCCTTCTCCATCATTGAATCGACGGCTACAACCTTAGTAGTCCCAACAGGATTTGAAGCGTACCTTGATGAAAACCGTATTTTCCATTTGAAAGAATTAAAAAAATAAATTCATAGGAGGTTCTTATCTTGGCGAAAGCGTTAGATCAAGTTACACAAACAAAGAAACCCATTGGCTGGGACGGAAAGACCTTAAAGCAAATGCGGCAGGAAATGACAGAAATCAGCAGGGAAACCGGGCATTATGCAGGGTTGACTTCCTTGCCCTTAAAAGAGTCGGACCCGATCCGGTTTGAAAAAATATTTTCCAAGCTTCGCGGTGGGGTAGTACATGCCAGAGAGACCGCCAAAAAAGTGGCTGCATCTCCAATTGTTGAACAGGAAGGCGAGTTATGCTTCAGTTTATATTCACCCGAAGCTGATTCGATTGTTACTTCGACAGGGATTATTATCCATGTGGGCACCATGGGGGCCGCCATAAAATTTATGATCGAAAATGATTACGAAGAAAATCCGGGTATCGCGGATAAAGATATTTTTTGTAACAACGACAACCATGTCGGAAATGTACACACATGTGACGTCCATACTCTCGTTCCTATTTTTTGGGAAGATGAAATTGTTGGCTGGGTAGGCGGTGTGACCCACGTTATTGATACAGGAGCGGCAGCTCCAGGAAGCATGCCGATGGGGCCTGTTCAAAGATATGATGACGGCTATCAGGTTACGTGCCGGAAAATTGGACAAAATGATACGTTGTCCAAAGACTGGCTGCTGGAAAGCACTCGTTCTGTCCGGGCCGTTAAATATTGGACACTTGATGAAAAAACGCGTGTTGCAGGCTGTCACATGATCCGAGATCTTGTGCTTGATGTGATTAAAGAAGAAGGCGTTGATACGTACAAGCAGTTTATCCGTGAAATTATTGAAGACGGCCGGCGCGGATTTGTAAATCAGGTCAAAACGATGTTGATTCCAGGAAAGTATCGCCAAGTTTCCTTCAGTGATGTCCAATTTAAAGGACTGGATCTGCCAAAGTTTGCCCAAACAGATACAATCATGCATTCCCCATCAGAAATTACGGTCCATAAAGATGCCAAACTGGAGATCGATTTTGAAGGAGCAAGCAGGTGGGGGTGGCATCCATTTAATGCAACTCCCGTCTCGATGACCAGCGGAATATGGGTCATGCTCTCGCAGACTCTTGTACCGAATGACCGGATCAATGACGGTGCCTATTACGCAAGTAAATTTGGAACACCGTTGGGTTCATGGCTGAACCCGGATGATATCCGTTCTGCACACTCCAATACATGGCATGCGCTTGTGGCGGCGTGGTCTCCGCTTTGGCGAGGACTCAGCCGGGCATATTACGGCCGGGGCTATCTGGAGGAAGTCAATGCAGGTAATGCCCACACCTCAAACTGGCTGATGGGCGGAGGAATTGACCAATACGGGAGTCTGTCTGCATTAAATAGTTTCGAAACAGCTGCTTGCGGAGTCGGGGCAAGTGCTGTACAAGACGGCATCAGCCATACAGCTGCTCTCTGGAACCCGGAAGGCGACATGGGGGATATGGAAATTTGGGAGCTTTTGGAGCCGCTTGTTTATATGGGAAGAGAAATACTTCCGGGTTCCGGAGGTGCAGGAAAATACCGCGGCGGAAACGGCTGGCAGTCCCTCCGGCTTGGATGGGGTGCCAAAGAGTGGACGATGTTCGTTGCAGGTGCAGGTGTTATGGCAACCGACTGCGGACTTATGGGAGGCTACCCAGCGTCAGCCGGCTATCGTTTTACTGCAAACCATACAAATATTAAAGAAAGAATAGAAAAGAGACTCCCGCTTCCTCTTGGTGGAGATACAGATCCGGATCACCCTCAATACGAAGAGAATATGGAAGCAGAAGTCATTTATCGTGACAGACAGACCTGTTCAACTCAAGAGGAGTTTGGGGATTATGATTTGATCATGAACTACCTCCGTGGAGGTCCGGGTTTCGGGGATCCTATCGAACGGAAGCCAAAAGATGTAGAAACAGATTTAAATGAAAGGTATATTCTCCCGCGATACGCGGAAAAAGTTTTCGGATGTGTATTTACAGAAGAAAACGGCGTATATGCGGTCG
Organism: Siminovitchia sediminis; assembly: GCF_042680885.1. NCBI lineage: Bacteria > Bacillati > Bacillota > Bacilli > Caryophanales > Bacillaceae > Siminovitchia > Siminovitchia sediminis. The sequence continues at coordinate 15,248 of NZ_JBHUEO010000017.1, forward strand.
ACGTGAAGGCTACAGAGGAAAGACGGAAACAAATTCGAAAAGAACGCTTGAAGAGAAGCAAGCCTGCCAAACAATGGCTCAAAGAAGAGAAACAAAATATTCTCAATAAAAAGGCTTCCAAGCAAGTTCAAAATATGTTCGCAGAAAGCTTTGCCTTGAGCGAAAAGTTCACAAATGAATTTAAAGAATTCTGGAACTTGCCGGAAGACTGGATGATTTATGAGGAAGACCTGAATATGCCTAAGCTTGGAAGACATATCAATCGTTTTAAGACAGGGGTGAAATAAAATGGCGAAATACGATAAAAAAATGATCGGAGAATTAATAGACGGTAATCTTGAGTTTTATCAATTAAAAAATATGATGTCCTCCCATAAAGATAAAGAGCGGTTTGAAATTTATTTAAGTGTACTGCAGGACAGAGTACCATGGGATGATCCGATTCTTCTGCCGATCGGCGAGCATCTTTACATTGTCCAAAAGGAAAGTGGAGATCGCATTGTAAAATGCGACTGCGGACATGAATTCTGTGATTACAAAGACAACTGGAAATTGCATGCTAATATTTTTGTCCGGGATACGGAAGAAAAAATGAATGAAGTTTATCCCAAATTAATGTCACCTGACCCCGAGTGGCAAGTATTAAGAGAATATTATTGTCCGGGGTGCGCTTCGCAGCTTGAAGTGGAGGCTGTGACTCCATGGTACCCGGTTCTTAAAGATTTTGATCCCGATATTGATACATTTTATAATGAATGGCTGCAAATTCCATTGCCGGGAAAAGCATAAAGAAAAAAGACGGCGGATGAAAAACCGCCGTCTTTTTTGTCTTTCAAAAGAAATAGCAGATGCTTTAGGTGAAATGAACCCGCTTCCTGTTAGAGATATATTTTTATTCTATACTGTTTCCAATTGATATTTCTCCAGTTTTCGATAAAGTGTTGTCCTGGCAATATTGCATTGTCTGGCAACTTCTGAAAGATTTCCGCCGGTTGAAATAAGAAGCTCTTTTATTTTTTTCTTTTCTTCCAGCTCCAACAAACTGAGAGATTGGCCTGCATGAAGATTTTCATGGGCTTGATCCCGGCTGAACATTTGCAGGGATACAGGCAAGTCTTCCAGTGTAATATGGTGGTTCTCGCAAAAAAGCACAGCATGTTCTATCGTGTTCGTAAGTTCCCTTATGTTGCCCGGCCACGAATATTCATTCAGCAAGGACAGAACATCTTTGGCGATGGTTGGTACCGGCTTTTGGTGTTTATGTGCGTATTGGATGATGTAATGCCTTGTTAACAGCGGAATATCCTCTCTTCTTTCTCTCAGTGCAGGCATGTTTAATTCTACAACATTCAGTCTATAGTATAAATCCTCACGGAATGTTCCGTTGGCTATACATTCTTTAAGGTCCTTATTGGTTGCTGCAATGATTCTGACATCAACCGGGATGGGGCGGGAACCTCCTAGTTTTACAATTTCTTTCTCTTGCAGTACCCTCAGAAGGTGGACCTGTAAATCCATCGGCATTTCACCAATTTCATCCAATAACAAAGTCCCCCCATCGGCTTCTTCAAATGTTCCCTTTTTTCCCTTGGGACTGCCTCCGGTAAAAGCTCCTTCTTCGTAACCGAACAGCTCACTTGCTATCAGGTCTTTTGGTATCGCACCGCAATTGATGGCAATAAATGGCTTGGAGCTCCGCGTGCTCTCTTTATGAATCGCTCTTGCGAACACCTCTTTCCCTGTACCGCTTTCACCGGTAAGCAGGATCGGGATATTGGCAGGTGCGGCAATCTTAGCTTTGGAGATGATCTGATTCATGTGCCGGGAATTTCCAATAATCCGGCCCCAATATGTAAAATTTCTGACTTGCCTTGTTTTATCCAAATGGAGAAGGTAACCGATTCTATCTTGTCCATCCGTAATGATCTGGATAAATACTTTGAGTTGAAGAGAGGGTACATCCAATTCCCATTCCAGCTCGTCACTTGTCAACAACGAATTACGAATATGCTGAAATTCCGGATGGGAGGCAAGCTCTCTCCATTCATGTATACGAAGCATTTCAAGGCATTTTGGATGGGCGTGTATAACATTCAGCATATCGTCAAACAGCACAATCGAATCAGATTTCCAACTGCTGACGAATCGTTCATAAAACTCTTGGATAAGCATCCGATGTTTAATAGAATAGTTTTTTAGATTGTATTGAATCATGTGGGCGATATTTTGCACAATACTGAGCGAGTGAGGCTGAGCTAAGTGACTCGGACCTGTCAGATCAATTACACCAAGTAATTGGCCTGTGAAAGGGTCTTTGATGGGAGCTGCAGAGCAAATCCATGGATGAACACCTTCACAGAAATGTTCATAAGAAAAGATTTGAATGGGATGGCCTACGGCCAAGGAAGTCCCAATGGCGTTGGATCCCGCAGCTTTTTCGCTCCAGTCAGAGCCGGGAACAAAATGCATGTCTTCTGCTTGATTTCTAATGTGGTGATCTCCTTCTAAATGAAGGATCCTTCCTTTTTCATCTGCCAAAGTGATTAAATGCCCTGTCCCACTAATCTGTCTTTGCAAATTTTGAATAATCGGGAGCGCAGCATCATACATTTTTGAGTCGGTAATGGTATCTGACAGTTTGTGCTCATCCAACGGTATGATGGTCTGTTTTTGAAGAGGGTCTACAGCATATTGCCTGCAACGCTTCCATGAATGGTAGATAGACGATCGAATTTTACTGGGTTTTTGTTTTTCGGTGATGAATTGATCCCACTCTGATGCCAACTCTTTCATTCTCATGTGTAGATTGTCTGCAGAATGAACAGCCAGGTATGACGTCACCGTTGCATGTCCTCCTTATCTAATTATATTTACCAATCAGTACACGACAATTTCGGCAAGGACAATGCAGTCTTGGCATGGGAGCATTTATCTTTCCTTATTATATTTTAAATATTCAGGCTGGTCAAACAACTTAAGTCCTTTTTTAATGAAATGATACGAGAAATTTTGTTTTCGGTATAAGAAGCCCAAAACCTTGACAAAACCGTGTTTTTTTTCGATAATCAAATTATGAACATTGAACGCAGACAGAGGACCAGTAAACAGACCTTTTTGTGAAAGAGAGCGGAATTTCCAAGCTGAAAGATTTCGCCACTAAAAGCTGTTGAACCTGCCTCTTGAGTCCCATGCCAAAACATGGGCGCTTCCTGGCGTTATCAGGCTAAAGCGGGGTGTCATTACACCCAAAATAATGGTGGTACCGCGGAAGCAGCGCTCTTTCGTCCTTATGCAAGGATGGGGGGGCTATTTTCATTTTTAGTGAGTCATGTAACATCAATAGGAGACAGAACTATGAGAAAAAAAAGGATCGTTGTGAAAATTGGCAGCAGTTCCTTAACGAATGATAAAGGGGAAATTGACCAGGATAAATTTGATGATCATGTCCAAGCTCTGGCTGCTCTTAAGGAAGCAAACCACGAGGTTATCCTTGTATCATCCGGGGCAGTTGCGGCAGGATTCAGAAGCCTGGGATACCCGACCCGTCCGGTAACCGTCAAAGGCAGGCAAGCGGCAGCTGCTGTGGGACAAAGTTTACTGATCCAGTCTTACACGGATAAACTGAGTGAATTTCAGATTATACCTGCTCAAATTCTGCTGACCCGGGGGGACTTCTCTGACCGGTCCCGGTATCGAAATGCCTTTGCGACCATAAGTGAACTTCTTGACAGGGGTTTGCTGCCGATTATCAATGAAAATGATACTGTTGCCGTGGATGAGTTAACATTTGGAGACAATGATATGCTCTCCGCTCTGGTCAGCGGCTTTATACACGCAGACATGTTGATGATTCTAACCGATATCAATGGTCTATACGATTCCAACCCGCATACAAATCCTTCGGCAAAAAGATTTGATTATTTAGAAGGAATTTCGAATGAGATGCTTGAACTTGCCGGTGATTCCGGTTCCAAAGTTGGGACAGGCGGAATGAAATCGAAGCTGCTTGCAGCAAAGACAGCAGTTGCACTCGGAGTGCCTGTTTTTATAGGTAAGGGAAGCGGCAAAGAGAAACTGCTGGATATTATGAGGGGGAATGGCGACGGCACGTATATTGCCGAAGGAACAATGGATCCTCTCAACACAAGCAGACAGTGGATCGCGCTGCATTCCGAAACGTCAGGAAAAGTATATGTGGACCAGGGAGCGGAGGAAGCCATTTTATATAGGGGAAAAAGCCTGCTGCCAGCAGGAGTTTTTAAAGTGAATGGGAACTTCCACAAAGGTGATGTTGTCGAAGTATACGGTATAAACGGATTGTTGGGACGCGGAGAAGTTGCCTATTCCGCTCAACAATTAAAAGATTTAATAAAAAAGAGAAACAGTGAAGAGAAGAAGGAAATGTTTGTGCCGACGGTTGAAGTCATCCATCGCAATCGCTGGGTGCAGGCCAAATAACAGATGAGACAAAACCAAGGGAGGAAATTTTCTATGGATCTTAAAAATCAAACGCTTAGCGAAGTACAGGCCAAAGGGAAGGCTGCTCTATATGCAAGCAGGGAACTTGTAAACCTGACAACTGAGCAGAAAAACGAAGCGCTTGCCTATATTTCAGAACAGCTGCTTAAAGATAAGGATATGATTCTTGAGGAAAACAAAAAAGACTTGGAAGATGGCCGTAAAAAGGGCCTCTCGGAAGCCATTTTGGATCGTATCATGCTTGATGATAAGCGCATACAGGATATGGCTCACGCCATCAGGCTGCTTATCGACTTGAAAGATCCAATCGGCGAAATTTTGGAAACGATAAAAAAAGAGAACGGCATGTCTATTGTAAAGAAAAGGGTTCCTCTCGGTGTCATTGGCATGATTTATGAAGCCAGGCCGAACGTAACCGTTGATGCAGCAACCCTTTCGTTAAAAACCGGGAATGCGGTGATATTAAGAGGAAGCTCATCTGCAAGTTTTTCGAATATGGCGCTTATACGGTCTATACATCAGGCACTTTATCAAAGTTCTGTTCCAAAAGATGCCATCCAGCTGATTGAAGACACAAGCAGAGAAACGGCCAAAGAGCTCTTCCGGCTAAATGAGTACTTGGATGTCTTGATTCCCCGGGGAGGCAAGCAGTTAATTGAAACAGTCGTCCGTGAATCTACCGTTCCGGTTATTGAAACCGGTGCAGGGAACTGTCATGTTTACGTAGATCAATCCGCAGAGAAACAAATGGCTGAAAGTATTGTGTTAAATGCAAAGCTGCAGCGTCCATCCGTCTGCAATGCCATCGAAACGGTTTTGATTCAAGAAGACTGGTTTAACCAGTACGGTAAAGATCTGCTTGAAAAACTGTCACAAAACAATGTGGAAATTCACGGGGACCATAAGGTCTGTGAGATGCTGCCGGAGGCTATAGAGGCGAATGATGATGATTGGGGAACAGAATATCTCGGCTTGGCCGTCAGTGTTAAAACCGTGAAGGATGTCAATGAAGCGATTGACCATATTAATGAGTATGGTACAAAGCATTCAGAGGCTATTGTGACCGACAATGAAGAGAACGCTCAAAAATTCCTGAACAGTGTGGATGCCACAACTGTCTATCATAATGTTTCTACCCGATTTACTGATGGATTTGAATTCGGATACGGTGCCGAAATTGGAATCAGTACACAAAAACTTCATGCACGCGGCCCAATGGGTCTTAACGCACTTACATCCACGAAGTTTTTCGTCACCGGAGAAGGACAAGTACGAGAATAGTGGAGATGACCTATTGGAATTAGATTAAACTAGTGAAGGGGATTTTAGTTTTGAACAATCAAATAGAGATACAACTTAGCGCCAAACGAAAAGAAAAACCGTCATTTTCCGATTTAAAATTCGGTAAAACTTATACAGACCATATGTTTATTATGGATTACTCCCGAGAAAAAGGATGGTATGACCCAAGGATCGTTCCGTATCAGCCGATTACATTAGATCCTGCAGCTACGATTTTCCACTACGGCCAAACTATTTTTGAAGGATTAAAAGCATATAAAAACGAAAATGAAGAGGTTTTTTTGTTCAGGCCGGAAGAAAACTTTAAAAGACTAAACAGGTCCAGTGTCCGGCTTTGTATTCCGGAAGTGGATGAGGATCTGGCATTGGAAGCTTTAGTTAAGCTTGTGTCCATCGATCGGGACTGGGTACCTGATGTAAAGGGAACTTCCCTGTATATTCGTCCGTTTACCATTTCGACCGAACCGAATCTTGATGTCACACCTTCACAAAAATACCGGTTTATGATCATTATGTCTCCGGTAGGCGCATTTTACAAAGAGGGTATGAATCCGGTAAAAATTGCTGTAGAAAGTGAATATGTACGAGCGGTACGAGGCGGTACAGGAAATGCGAAAACTGCCGGAAACTATGCCGCAGCCATGCTTGTACAGGAAAAGGCTAGTGCTGCCGGTTATTCTCAAGTTTTATGGCTCGATGGAAAGGAAAATAAATATATTGAAGAAGTAGGAAGCATGAACGTTTTCTTTAAAATAAACGGCGAAGTCGTAACCCCGGAATTAAGCGGCAGTATTCTAGAGGGGATTACGAGGAAATCTGTGATTGAATTATTAAAACACTGGGGTGTGCCAGTTTCCGAAAGAAGAATTTCCATGGAAGAAGTGTATGAGGCACATCAGAATGGACAGCTGGAAGAGGCGTTTGGTACCGGTACAGCCGCTGTTATATCTCCAATTGGAGAATTATTCTGGAACGGGGAAATAATATCCATCAATGACAATAAAACGGGCGAGTTGTCTTTAAAAATTTATAATACATTGACCGGAATCCAAATCGGGAAAGAGGATGATCCATTTGGATGGCGGGTAAAAGTTGAATAATAGCATAAAGAAAGGAGTCTCCCATGCGGGCGGCTCCTGTTTTCTGAAAAAGTGCGTTAATGGGGAGGCCGAACCGTGAATCCGATTCCTGACCATCTGACAAGAGGATTGAAAATCTTGTTCATTGGCTTTAATCCGAGTATACGATCCGGCGAGACAGGCCATCATTATGCCAACCCTACCAACCGTTTTTGGACGATTCTTTACAAATCAGGGCTTACTGACAGAAAATACACTTCTGAAGAAGATGCCCATTTGTTGAAGATGGGTTACGGATTTACAAATATTGTCCCAAGACCTACAAGAAACGCCCAAGAAATCACTCCTGAGGAATATAGGTCAGGAAGGGAAGAGTTGATCAGAAAGATCTCGTTTTACCGGCCCAAGGCAGCCTGTTTTGTCGGGAAAGGCGTATATCAGCAGTACAGCATGAGAAGAGAGGTACCTTGGGGAGCCCAGGAACAACCTGTCGTTCCGGGTATCATTGAATTTGTTGCCCCTTCCTCCAGTGGACTGGTACGTATGAAGGTGGAGGAAATAGCTTTGATTTATAGGCAATTAAAAACATATCTTTCTTCTGGCTCCTAGTGGCAAGTATGGTAAAATATACTTTAAAATGATAAAAGGCGGTTATATGTAAATGACTGAAAAAGATAAATTACCTCCGAAAACATGTACAATCGACCGTCTGGTGACTGTACAAAATGATGTTGAAAAAGTAATAAAAGGTGTAAAGACAGCGACGAGAAGAAATGGGCGCTATGCGGATATAGGAGAAGTTTTGGATTTAAACGGAAAAAAATTTGTCATAGAAAATGTCTATGCCCAAAAACTCGGTGAAATGACAGATAAACATGCAAAGCAGGAAGGATATCAAAGTCTGGAAGAATATAAAAAAGTCATTTTAAGCTATCACCCGGGGATGAAATGGCTGCCAGAAATGAAAGTTTGGGTGCATGAGTTCAAACCAATGAAAACCAACATTCAGTAAATGATTGTCAATTGCTGCTTTATAGTCATATTTTTAGCGCTGCTTTACCCTTTGGACACTTTTTCCTATGCAAGTCATCATTCATAAATTAAAATCCAAACAAAATGAAAAAGTCAAAAGAATATTTAGGGCTCATTCTAGACCACGGATAACATTGTAAAACACGCCGGCCGCTTGCCGGTCATCTCTGGTGTTCTGCTTGTTTATTCATCTGGATGATCTTGGTTCTGAATCATGGATTATGATCATTTTTTTGATCATGCTCAATTTCATCTTTTTTCTGGCCAGTGGCTTTAAAATATAATAAAGCAAATTAGTGAGGCTGGTCATTGCCATCAGCAGTTGGTAAAAAACTGCAGCAGTCACTATGTGCGTATATGCCGCTGATGATGATTAGGCTCTGGTTCATGGTGTCAAAACCTAAGCTGTGGTAAAAATAGTACAAGCATGTCTTCAACCAATTACAGAGTTTTGAAAATGCGAAGATGGGCGCTTAGCAGCAAGCGCCGGCTGTCATTTTTTGCAATGGACCACTCACAAATCCTTCCTGTCCAGCCGGTTACGCCCGGACCCATGCGTTCTGTACTTCGGCGGACTAAAGTTTTCACAAAACAACTTTCTATAAAATTCTGACCGAAAAAATCATCTTACCTGTATAGCGGGTAAGATGATTTTTTAATGGTTGTCGGTATATTGTTTGCGAATGGTACAGTAATTTTAGACCGTAAGGCTACTTCTGTTTTCTATAAGGATTTTGGTCTCATATATTAGGGACATCCCTACATAAAATGGACAAGGAGGGGATTTTGTGGGAACTCAATTTACTCAAGTAAAAGGCATGCGTTTTTTTCCATGAGACGATTCGTCCTCACCTATGCGTGCCTTTTTACAGGTGCTTTATTTCAAGGAATGTCCATGTCATTATTTTTGTTTCCCCATTCTATACCTTCCGGAGGGGCAGCAGGAATCGCTCTATTAATCAATCATTGGTTTGGATTATCACTGGGCTTTTCACTTTGGCTGGCAAATGTGACATTTTTATTATTTGCTTTGAATTATTTTGGCTATCGCTGGACTTTACGGACGGTTCTTTCGGTGGCTACAACATCCGCTACGATCAGCGCAATTGCATATTTTTACCCGGTTGAAGCCGGCTTTCTTCTATTCGACATGGCTGCAGGAAGCTTAATGTTTGGTCTTGGTGTCGGGTTGTTGATTCGAGCAGGGGCTTCCAGCGGCGGGATGGTGATACCTGCTCTTATGATTGCTTTTCATAAAAATTGGAGTCCGGGAAAAGTAATGATGGGTATTAATTTGTTTATATTTCTTCTCACATCGGTGGTGATTGATTACAAAATTGTCATTTTGGCGATTATATGCCAATTTCTTTCCACAAATGTAATTGATTTTATATATCAACTCCAATTTCATAAGGTCACTTCGCTGGCTGTCGGCTGGAGAAAAAAATAAGGGAGATCAGCGTTGATCCGGAAACGCCTGTATCGTCAGGCACTCATTGTTGTGAAGCTTACGCCGGTTCATTTGATTAATATTCCCGTTCTCAACAAGGGACAACGCAGCCCGAATCCATGCCCCGTGACCAAAAACCAAAAGGTTTGAGAGACTTTTGTATTTTTGAAAAAAATCCCTGATTCTATTTTCCAATTGGCAGACAGGCTCACCAAGGGTAAGGGAACTCGGATCATTGAACCATTCATGCTTCCATGCGCAGATCATTTGTTCTTTTGGCACCCCTTCAAATTGGCCAAAATCCAATTCATCCAGCAATGGTTCTATCTCCGGGTCATATCCATATAATCTTGCTGTCTGTTGTGTCCTTTGGAGTGTGCTGGCTACAACTGCTTCAAAGGGGGGCAGCTTTTCCAGGTGTTTTTTATTCATTTGAATTTGTTTTATGTCAGTCTCAGTCACGTTAGAAATAGGAATATCGCGCCTGCCCTGCAGCCATGTTTTTTTATTCCACTGGGTGGGCAAATGTCTTATAAACGTAATCTGCATTTTTTTCCTCCAGAAAAAACGTTTCACACCTTAATCCGCATCTCTGGGATTCTAATATAAGAATATCCGAGAGTTTTACATTTCCTAAATTAACATTGGGACCAATCGTATTAATAAAGTACATTTGATGCTTTGGAAGGGGTGCTTCAAAAATAATTTTACGATTATCCACTTCCTTTAGCAATTCTTCCACCAATTTGGATTTAATCTGTCCGCTTTTCTCGTAAATGCCCGAAGTTCCCGAATCTCTGCCTTCCGTAATCACGTATTGACAGCCGGCCTTTAATAATTTCTTAATTTCATCTACCCAATCAGCAGTGGACATGAACTTTGTGGAATCTTTGGAACCTACTTCGGCAATAACATGAAACTCCTTTTTTAATCGGGAAACTAACTCGATTCGCTCATGTAACGAAATGTCCACTGTACCGTTCGACACTTCAATTCATTCAATGCCCAACCCCTTTAAAAAGTTTGTATACTCTTTTAATTTGTTTTGAAAGTACGCTTTTTCAAATAAGGTACCACCGCAGTATGGTTTAATATTAAACTTTTTGTAAAGATTGACTTTTGTTTCCAAATTTGGGGTGACATAAGCAGAGCCGATTCCCAACTTGGCAATATCAATCAAATGGCTGTAATCCAACAAAATATGTTCAAGTTCCTTTACAGGGATGCCAAAATCGACAACTGATGTGATGCCATAACTTCTGCTGCCTGTTGTTCTCTCGGGTAAGTCCAGAAACTTCATATGGATAACCGCCTCCTCCATTTTCTAGGAATAGACTATTCAAATTTTTAACATGAGTGCTTTTTTACATGACGATTTGAAGGTTTTGTATAAAAGGTTGAGCATCCCGGCAAAATATAAAGGTCTAAACACTGTGGATCGGAGGGAAAAAGTTGCCGAAGCAAAAAAATAAAGGGATGACGATCACAGCCATTGCTTCAATCCCATTAATTTTAGTATTGGGGAACTCCATGCTTATCCCCATTTTGCCTAAAATGAAGAGTGAGTTTGATGTATCCCAGTTTAAAATCAGCCTGGTCATCACCGTGTTCTCTATGGCTGCCGCCATATCCATCCCGATATTGGGCTATCTTTCCGATCGCTTTTCCCGTAAGGCCATTATCATTCCGGCTCTCAGTTTATATGGAGCAGGGGGTGTATTGGCCGGAGCAGCTTCCGCGTGGTTTGCTGATCCTTATGTATGGGTTTTGGCAGGCAGGATCATGCAGGGAATAGGAGCTGCCGGTACAGCCCCCATTGCGATGGCTCTTACAGGAGATTTATTTAAAGGGGGAGAACAGAGCAAAGTTTTGGGCCTGGTGGAAGCCTCCAACGGTTTCGGAAAAGTCATCAGCCCCATATTGGGTTCATTGCTGGCTTTACTGATCTGGTATGCAGTTTTCTTTGCCTTTCCTATATTTTGCATTATCTCGATCTTATTAACGATATTTTTTGTAAGGGAAAAGAAGAAAAAAGAGGAGCCGCCAACTGTCGGAAATTATCTAAAAGGTCTTGGTTCTGTTTTTAAAACGGAAGGACGCTGGCTGCTCGTTGCCTATTTTACCGGGGCTGCCTGCTTATTTACATTGTTTGGCATTTTATTTTATATTTCAGATATTCTTGAAAAAGACCATCAGATTGATGGGATCCTAAAAGGGGGGATCCTTGCTATCCCGCTTCTGTTTATGACTGTTACATCCTACTTCACTGGGAGTAAAATCGGAAAAAATATGAAGCTTATGAAGAGAGTCATACTCATAGGACTTTTCCTGATGACAGCTTCTTTTTCCGCTTTAACATTTTTTACGGGTTTGGTTCCCTTTTTTTCAGTTCTCGTGTTCAGCAGTATAGGGACCGGATTGGTTCTCCCCTGTATTAACAGCTTTATTACCGGGGCCGTTTCTGCTGAAAAGCGCGGCTTTGTTACGTCGTTATATGGGTCAGTCAGATTTCTTGGTGTAGCCATTGGTCCCCCTGTATTTAGCGCATTGATGGAGTGGTCCAGAGCCGGAATGTTTCTGACAACCGCAGGAATTACGTTCTTGGCACTTCTCCTATGTTTATTTTTTATCCGGGTTGTAAAAAAAGGGTCGGAAAAAGGGACAGATTCATTGTTTGAGCAATTAAAGTTCACGTAAAGGAGAAAATACCATTGGAAATTTATTTTTCACCGGAAGTAATCAATCCGCATTTTCAGCTGTTAAACATTGTTGATTCAAAAGGAAAAGCAGTAGGGAATGTTGCTTTTTTATTTGATGATAAAAAATTATATGTCCACGGTCTTCTGGAGGAAAAGGGAGTCGAAGCTGATTTCAAGGATTTGGTTACACCCTACTTAAAAGGGCTGTCCAAAGCAAAAGAGGATGTAGAAATTTACTCCTGCCTGTATTCAGGCTGTGAAAAGATTGATATTAATGGGGAGGAAGAGGGAGGAAACAAAAAAGGCAGTCTCCCTATCCAAGTACGATATGCAAGGACTGTGCCCGATCATGCATAGTCCTTTTTCAGATTGTCCAGTTGTCAAAGTTGTCACTTTTTAACCAATGGAGGAAACACAAAGGAATGCCTTATTGAAATTACCATGTTTTGCTCGCCTGTCAGGAATTTTATAACCGGATAAATGGTATTCAACGGATATAAAATTAGCCTTTAGCGAGAGTTGTTGAGCATTTCCACTCCTTTAAAATAAACTCACGTGTTTGATGGATGGCCGCCGGGTCATGGTCTGCAATTTGCTGTGCTTCTTCCATAGACTTTACTCCAAAAATGATCAGACCGCCGGAATGATCAAGAAAAGGACCTTTAGCCAGTATCTTCCCCTTTTCGATCTGTTTATTGAGATATTCAATATGATCCTTCAATATCTTGGCGTCTTTCTCCTTGTCAATGGTTTTCATCATTGCAACAATATAATTCATAGGTACATCTCCTTTTTTGTTTTATCATAACATAATTTTGAGTATTTAAATAAGAAAGGTGCGGATTTGATTATGTTTTATCGTGAATGGGGCAGCAGAGACCGGCCGTTGATGATATTTTTGCATGGCGGAGGTGCAGCAGGCTGGATGTGGGATCATCAGGTTCAATATTTTCATGACTATCACTGCATTGTTCCTGATCTTCCGAAACATGGAAAGAGTAGGGAAGAGAAGGAGTTTTCCATCATTTCCAGTGCGGAGAAGGTTATTGAATTAATAAACGAAAAAGGAAAGGGGAAAAAGATCATTATTATAGGTTTTTCTCTGGGTGCACAAATTGCTTTGCAAATCCTTTCTGAAGAACCTGAATTCATTCATTATGCTATGATAAACAGTGCTTTGGCCGATCCCATTCCTTTGGGTATACAAATGTTGGAACCATGGGTTACACTTTTATTTCCATTAACCCGATCGAGGGCTTTTTCACGGCTCCAATCAAAAGTATTGTACATCCATGATGACGACTTTGAAAAGTATTTCCACGATACAAGTCAGATGGAAAAGGAAACCCTGCTCCGAATACTACAAGAGAACATGTCATTTGTCATTCCAGATACGTTTAAGCATGCTACCGCCAACATACTGATTACGGTTGGAGAAAAAGAAAATCATTGGATGAAACAATCTGCCAAAAAAATTTCCCAAAGCAATCCAAACTGCCAAGGGCTGATGATCGGCGGAGTTGGACATGGGTTTCCATTGGCCAAACCAGCCCTTTTTCATAAAATGGCCAGAGATTGGATAGAGGGCAGGGGATTACTGTGAACAACCGTTTAAATACTATTCCTTTATACAAAAAGGCCTTCCCGGGTATATAAGCGATCGTGCTGTGTGTTATGGATATAGATTTATTCACGCGCTGCTGTTTACTATAATAATATTATGTAAATTATTCATATTGTTTTTTAATGTCTGCCATACATTCTTTGCATACACAAGTTTTATACAAGTGATCCTTTGGTACGTGTTCAAAAAGTTTTTGAGGAAACGATTCTTTTGCACACCAGCAGTTCGGAAAATTTTTGTCGGGAGAATAGTGACATGGATGAATGTTTTTGCAGATCGGGCACGTTTGCTCATTCAGCATTCTTTAATCACCTGCCGTATTTTTTGTTTCAGAAACTTTGAGCCAAATGCCTCCGGCACATACAGCAGCCGCCAAGAGGGCAAAAGGGATAGTATAACCATTCAATTGGTCAACCAACAAACCAAAAAGCGCTGGTGACGCAACAATAAAAATTTGATTCAGTGTTAACGCAAAGCTGACCGTTAAGGCAATAAAGCGAGTATCTGATCTCTCAGCCACCAAGACGATAAATAAGCTGTACCAACCAAATCCAAAAAATCCGTGGATCAAACAAAGTGTTCCGATGATCCAGACAGGTAAGTGGGCGTGGGACAAAATGAATCCAAGAATACATAAAGCTGCAGACCATGCCGTTATCTGAAGGGGCTTTCCGCGGTCACCATGAAAAATGGTATCACTGACCCATGCCAATAAGATTCTTCCTAAAATACCGCCAAACAAAGCCAGACTCATAAAAACGCCTGCCTGGCTGAGTCCGACATGAATGACATTTGTTAAATATCCCATCAAATGAGCAATCGTAATAAGTTGTACAGAGACCATGGCCACGCCAATAAAAAATACTGGATAGAGCTGCGTGTTATTTTTGATCCGAATGATTTTTTCTTTGAATGGGAGCTCTTGTCTCCTTTTGTATTCTTTCGTTTTATTTTTATATAATATAAGAAAGACCAGTCCTCCTATCACGGCTATTCCCCCCTGAACCAAAACCGCAGGAGGCAAACCGTATTGGAAGAAAATAAAGGGGAGCAGCGCAGCTGCCAAGGCGCCTCCCAGCGGAATTCCGGTCTGTCTGATTCCCATGGCAAGGCCGCGGTTCCTGTCAGGGAACCACTTGACGATGGCACTGCTTCCTCCGGGCTGAGCCGTGCCATACCAGATGCCGGCAAACAATAAATTGATCAATAAAACTATGTAACTATGAATGAAATAGGAGACAAGTATATGGAATCCAAGTAGGATAGATCCTATCCCTACAACCCACTTTTCACCATATTTATCCATTAAGTTCCCAAAAATGATCAAGGAGAAAATGGGACCGATGTTTACAGCAGATACGATCAAACCTGTTTCAAATTGTGATAAATTGTAGGAAGTCTGGTAAAGAGCTGCCATGGGGCCCATTCCAAATGTAACAAAAGCGGCGGTTGTCTGTGCAACGGTAGCAACAACCAGCACCATCCATTGATAATAATTTTTTTTCTCTACTTGTAACGTTTTCAACTTGGCAAAAAGTCCTTTCCCTAGAGAAGATGACTTTCATTATACCCTTTGTTGTTAAAAAGATAAAAGAAGCAATCCCTTGTACCAGGGACTGCTTATATAACAGAAACTTGTCTGCGAGGCCTTGCTGATTGATACCATTGGCGGAAGAAAATATAAATGATTACCAGATCTATAGCATCCCCCCCATAATACATGAGCTTTGCTCCTGCTTGGACATCTTGCAAAGGGAAATGAAGCGGCGGATGACCATAGAGGTATTTGGCAAGTATTTGGTGGCCTGCAAGGGCAAAAATAAAAACGACTCCACGGTATAAATAACTAAAGCGATGTGATACAGGGTCCACATAGATCATGGCAGCAGTAAATACATAACCTGCCAAAAAGAGATGAAAATGTACCAATGCGTGTATAAAAAAATGTTGATGCATAAGATGAAATAACTCAGTTGTATATAAAATCCACAAACCACCTATATTCAGGAAAGAGGCTGTAACAGGGTGGCTTATATATCGGACAAGTGTACTTTTTAATAGGGCCGCTGCTTTCCGGGCTTTTGCTCTGTCCAAACTTCTCAATACCAACGTGAACGGGGCTGAGAGAACAAGAAGCAAAGGGGCCAGCATTCCAAGCAGAAGATGCACGATCATATGCATGACAAAGTTGTCATGAGATTGTTCCGCAAGGGGGCCGATGACGCTGACAGCTGCTGATGCAATTCCTGCTGTCCAAAGGAGATACCGGTATATGGGCCAATTTTTTAAGTGAGGCTTTTTACTGCTGCTGATCCCTGCAGTTATATACAACCCGACCATCAATGAAAAGATTAGCAGGAGAACAAAATCTGCTATGCTCATGGTTTCTTTTTCCTCCTTGACCCTCCGTCGGATCTTATAACCATCATTCCTGTAATCAATAAAAAGATTGCTATTACATTCCATATCAGGTCATATATAAATAAATTTTCAACATAGCGGATTTGGTGAATCCTCAACACTTTATGCTGAATCAGCCCATCGTACAATTGAAATAAGCCGGTTCCCAGCAGCACACCGCCCCACCATTTTTGGATCCAGGCCTTTTTCCTGCGGCGAAGATCAGCAAACATAAACAGGCCTCCAACAGTGGCAAACCAGCTGAATGCATGGAATAACCCATCCGAGATGATGCCCATTTGGGTTGTAGATTGATCGTAAAAGTGGTGCCACTGCAACAATTGATGAAAAAGTACTTCATCAAGAAATGCAGCAAGCCCGACTCCAAACAAAAAACCTGATAACAGATTTCGTTTTACATATGTATGGTCAGAAACAGAAGAGTGGCCTTTTTCCATAAGTGGGCGAACCTCCTTCAAAACTAAGATCTTTGTATGCATTATTCCCAGTGGTGACTTGGTTAACCCTAATTTTTCCAAGATTCACTGTCTCCGTATAAAAGGGTTGTTTCCTAGCCCTGATGTTAGTATGATAATAAAAGCATGGGATTTATTGAAATGAGGGTTACACAGTGAAAAAATCAATATATAGTTTAACCATAGATCAATTGGCTGAGTGGCTGGCAGGACATGGTCAGAAAAAGTTTCGTGCCCAGCAAGTATGGGACTGGTTGTACAAAAAACGAGTCAGCCGTTTTTCGGAAATGAAAAACGTCAATAAAGACTGTCTGGAATTGTTGGACCGGAACTTTGTGATTGAGTCTTTAAAGCAGGTGGTCAAACAGGAGTCAGAGGACGGGACGATCAAATTTTTATTTGAACTGGAAGATGGGAATCTCATAGAAACCGTTCTGATGAGTTTTCATTATGGACTTTCGGTCTGCGTTACAACCCAGGTGGGCTGTAATATAGGATGCAGCTTTTGTGCCAGCGGTCTATTAAAGAAAAAACGGGATTTAAACAGCGGAGAGATCGTGGGTCAAATTATGCAGGTGCAAAAGTATCTTGATTCCCGCGGACAGGATGAGCGGGTAAGCCATATCGTGGTGATGGGCATCGGCGAGCCATTTGACAATTATTCCAATCTGATGAATTTCCTGCGGGTTGTCAATGATCCAAAAGGGCTTGCCATAGGTGCAAGGCATATTACGGTTTCTACGAGCGGACTGGCTCATAAAATTTATGATTTTGCCGATGAAAACGTTCAAGTAAATCTTGCCCTGTCCCTTCATGCACCCTATGATGAGCTCCGGACAAAAATTATGAAGATCAATCGAGCTTTCCCTATTTCTAAGCTGATGGAAGCACTTGATTATTATTTGGATAAGACTAATCGAAGAGTAACGATTGAATACATCTTATTAAAAGATGTAAATGACCATAAAAAAGAAGCACTGGAATTAGCCAAACTGCTTGAAAAGCGAAAACATCTTGCCTATGTTAATTTAATTCCATACAATCCTGTCGACGAGCATGGCCAATATCAAAGAAGTGAACCTGAAGCCATACGGACATTCTTTGATACATTGAAAAAGCATGGAATCCATTGCGGAGTCCGAATGGAGCAGGGTACGGATATTGATGCAGCTTGCGGCCAGCTGAGAAGCAAACAAATTAAAAAAAGAAAATCTGCAGTTTAAAGCTCAAAAACGAATGGTCTCAAGCATCATTCGTTTTTTGAGTTAGCCGCCATTGACCGTTTTAATAATAAAGTTATAGAAGGTGGGATGGATATGTATGCAGCCGGCCAGCAAGAAATGAAGCAGATGGATCAATATACAATAGACACACTGGGACTACCAGGTGTTGTTTTAATGGAAAATGCCGGAGCTGCTGTCGTGAAGGAAATCACGGAAGCGTTTCCTTCGCCACATACAAACATCATCGTTCTGGCAGGATCCGGAAATAATGCCGGAGACGGTTTTGTGGTTGCCCGCAGGCTTCATGACGCCGGATACAAATGCAAACTTTATATGGTTGCAGATCCTCATCGGTTAAAAGGGGACGCAAAAATTCATTATGAAGCATATCGAAACCGTCAATTGCCGGTTTGCTTCTATCATGAGGAATTACGAGATAAGTTTATCAACCATCTGAAGCTTTCAGATGCCATAATCGATGCAATGTTGGGAACCGGAGTGAAAGGTCCGGTTAGACAACCGATGGCTGATATGATCTCTATTGTAAACCGTATGAATAAGCCTGTCATTTCGGTCGATATACCAAGCGGTTTGAACAGTGATACGGGGAAGGCGGAAAATGAAGCTATCAAAGCAGATCAAACGATTACCTTCGTATGTCCAAAAATAGGTTTTTTCCTGCAGGACGGCCCCAAGTATATTGGTGAATGGAAAGTGGAAGACATTTCTGTTCCGCTTTCCATTGCCAATCAACTGGGCTTGCGGCTCCCTGTGGTGATAACGGAAAAGCTTATGAGAAAGTTCATCCCCAAAAGACCGGCTGACGGCCACAAAGGAACATTTGGCCATGTGCTTGTTTTGGGAGGCTCGCGCCCGTATGTAGGAGCCCCAATCTTTACAGCGAAAAGCTCGATTCTGTCAGGAGCCGGGCTTGTGACCCTGGGCATTCCGGAAAATGTCTATCCTATGGCTGCTGCCCAGGCCTCAGAAGCTCTATTATTACCATTGCCGGCAATCAATGGTCATTTTTCAAATCGTGCTTTGGATGAGCTTTCTGCTAGCATCGGGCAGTTTGATGTGATCGCAATAGGTCCGGGTATGGGGAAATTTCCGGAAGGAGAAAACTGGATAAAACGATTTTACCGGATGTTGACAGGCCAAACCGTTATCGTGGATGCAGATGCACTCCATTTATCCAGAAACCATTTAGAGTTGTTAAAACAATATAAAGGAGACGTAATTTTTACTCCTCATCCCGGAGAGATGGCAAATTTACTAAATTGTACGGTAAAAGAAGTGGAGGAAGATCGATTAGGTACTGCCACAAGTTTTTCAAAAGAACATGGCATTTATTTATTGCTGAAGGGGCATCGTTCCATTATTGCTACCCCAAAAGGAGAAGTTTTGATCAATCCTTCGGGGAATGATGCGCTTGGCAAAGGAGGGAGCGGAGATGTGTTAACCGGCCTGATCGCATCATTGACCGGGCAGGGAGCAACAGCGACGGAAGCCATGGCAGCTGCAAGCTATATACATGCCCGTGCAGGTGAAGAGAAAGCAAAGCAGCTTTCAAAGTATGGAGTCACTGCACCGGATATCATGGAAGGAGTTAGAGAGATTTTGGCCGAACCGTACTAACCATCAGGTCAAAAACGATTCCAGTCGGAGTCTTTTTTCTGCAGAAACGGCGATTTCATGACTGATATTTCATATAATGATCATATGCTAAGTTTTTGGCATGTAACTGACGAAAATTCGGCACTTTTATTCAAGCATGAGAGACCACATAAAGGAGTTTCGACTTCCATGTTATTAAATTTAACAGATACCAAAGATAAGGAAATTCTTCAGGCCATTTTAAGTACGATTGATGAAGGAATTCATGCGGTTGACGCCAAAGGGATCACCATTTTCTATAATCATGTTGCAGCCAAACTCGATGGGGTAGAAGGAGAAGAAGTTCTCGGGAAACATGTTCTCGATGTTTTTCCTTCTTTATCCGTAGAGACTAGTACCTTGCTGAAGGCGATTCATACGGGTACACCTATTTATAATGAACCACAGTCTTACTATAATATACGAGGCCGATTGATAGATACAGTCAATACCACGTTGCCGATCACGGTACATGGTGAAATTGTAGGCGCAGTTGAAATATCAAAAGATGTTACAAAGATCAAACAATTATCTGAAAGGCTTTTGGATCTTCAGGCTAAAGTGGAACCGTCAGGAAGTCACAAAAGAGGTTCGAAAGGGGACACGGGAGCAAAGTATCAGATCAAGGATATCATCACCAATGATCCATCCTTTATGAAATTGAAAGAAAAAGCTGCAAAGGTGGCAAGGACCGTATCCCCTATTTTAATCTATGGGGAAACAGGAACAGGAAAAGAGTTGTTTGTTCAGGCTATTCATAATGCATCACCGCGCCAATCTTCCCCGTTTATTGCACAAAATTGCGCAGCAATTCCTTCTTCTCTGTTGGAAGGAATCCTTTTTGGAACGGCCAAAGGCAGTTATACCGGTGCTTCGGACCGGCCGGGCTTGTTTGAAATTGCCGACGGAGGTACGTTGTTTCTGGATGAACTCAACTCGATGCCGCTGGATATTCAAGCAAAATTACTGAGAGTTTTAGAAAATGGAAGGATTCGCAGGATAGGTGCAACAAAAGAAAAGACTGTCAATGTCCGGATCATTGCTGCCATGAATGAACCGGCAGAAAAATGTTTGGAAGAAAAAACGCTGCGTCTGGATCTTTATTACCGGCTGAATGTCGTTCATTTAAATATTCCTCCACTCAGAGAAAGGAAGGGGGATATTCCTATTTTGGCAGATCACTTTATTCGAAAGTACAATTTGAAATTCGGCACCTCTGTTACACAAATAGATGAAGAGGTACTGCATTTATTTCACAATTATACTTGGCCCGGTAATGTCCGGGAGCTGGAACATGCAATTGAATCAGCGATGAATATCATGGACGGTCACGAGATTACCAAAGAGTATCTTCCTCTGCACATTGCAGAACGCACTTTTTCTGATGAGGATGCGGTAGAGAATAAAGAGTTCAAACCCTTGCGGGAAGCACTGCTGGAAACGGAAAGGAACCTGATAACAGAAGCACTCCATAAAACGGAGGGAAATGTTTACCAAGCTGCAAAATTACTGGGTATTCCAAGGCAGACCTTACAATATAAAATGAAAAAATTACAATAATTTTTTTGGAGACAGACGAAGAGAACAAAACCGTTTCTTTTCGTCTGATTTGTTTATTGAACGATCCTGCTTTACAATAAAAAGGTTTTCTGCTGCCGAAAAACCGGCAGTTACTTCATATTCTTTTCCTTCCCTGATAAAGGCCTATTCCCTTTAAACCCTGTACCCTTAAGGTTTTATGTGCAGTAAATTATGCTGGCACGGAAATTGCAAGTTTTTTATGTGAACGGCCCCAAACATATGGGGGAGACAGAATAGATGTAAACGTTGTCTTGTTTATCATCAAAAGGGACTGGGAGGAGAATGGAATTGAGCTTGGATTATTCACAAATGGAAAATATGTTAAATAAAAAGGACCATCATAAAGCCCCTTTATATGAAGCATTATGCGAATATGAAAAAAGCAAACGCACATCTATGCATGTGCCGGGCCACAAAGATGGGCGGGTCTTTGACGAAAAGGGCTATGATCATTTTTACGATGTTCTGAAAATCGACGCCACCGAATCAGTAGGAATCGATGATCTCCATCATCCACAGGATTTTATAGCTGAGGCACAGTCTTTGGCTGCAGATGCTTTTGGAGCCGATCACACTTATTTTCTTGTCGGAGGCAGCACAATTGGAAACATTGGTGCAGCGTTAACTTTATGCGGTCCAGGGGACAAAATATTAGTGCAGAGGAATATGCATAAATCTGTTTTCCACGGATTGCTTTTGGCAGGTGCACATCCTGTTTATATTGCCCCGGCCGTTGAGTCAGAGACAAAAGCAGCAATGGTTTCAGATATCTATTATATTGAAGAAGCCTTAAAAAAACATCCTGATAGCAAAGCAGTCTGGATTACAAACCCTAATTATTACGGAATGAGCCAAAATATTAGCAGGCTGGCTGAGTCTTGCCATCAGGCAGGAGTGCCCCTCATTGTGGATGAAGCGCACGGTGCGCATTTTGGGCAGGCGGATGTCGTTCCTCCTTCAGCTCTTTCTCAAGGAGCCGACTTGGTTATTCAATCCACGCACAAAATGCTGACAGCGATGACAATGGCATCCATGCTTCATGTAAAGGGTCAATTAATAAATCGGGAAAGATTATCTCAAGTACTGGGAATGATTCAATCAACGAGTCCATCTTATCCTTTGCTGGCCTCTCTGGATCTCGCCAGGAGGTATCTGGTTGAAAAAGGCAGGAAGGAATTAACTAAGACAGTAAAGCGTCTGGAACAAAGTAGAATCCGCCTTGCTGATGAACTGCAGTCCCTGTCTATTTGGGAAGGCAGTATAGAAGTTCACAAAAGGGATCCGTTAAAATGGATCATTTCATCGAAAACTGGAACAGTCACAGGTTACCAGCTTCTTGATTTATTTTACGAAGAGGGATGCACAGCAGAAATCAGTGATCCCCGTAACATCGTCTTTTTATTTTCTTTAAATGAAAAGGAAGAAGACATTGACAAAGTAGTGCACGCAATAAAAGCAGTTGACCAAAAATTGTTAACCTTCCCTGCAAATAAAAAGCCGGCTAAAGAAGTCGTTCTTTTTGCAGAAGAAGGCACATTGCAAAAACCGGCGGTCTCTTTGGGAGAGGCCTTCCACAAACCGCGACATCGGGTAGAATTGGAGGAGACCGTGGGGCGTCTTTGTGCAGAAACTGTCTTACCTTATCCTCCAGGCATTCCCTTATTAACACCCGGTGAAAAAATAACGAAAACGCATATAGAAACGATTAAACAGCTGCATGATATGGGGGCTTATTTCCAAAGTCCTTCGGATGACACTATGAAAACACTATTTGTCATCAAGTAGTTTAATACCCGGCTGCATGAATCCACATCGAGCGGCCGGGGTACCTGAACGGGTAAAAGCATTAAAAAAAGAAGAGTAAAATATGTAAAAAGCAGATGTCAACACGTCACCAAGTAAAGAGAGGTGCTTTGTTTATGTCGAATTTTGCCGCCCAATCAACGAATACAGCAAGCAATGAATATAAAATGGAAAATCCACCTAATCAGGAACTGAAAAGGAACTTAAAGTCAAGGCACTTAACAATGATTGCACTTGGCGGCACAATTGGAACCGGTTTATTTCTCGCCAGTGGAACTGCCATCCATACAGCTGGGCCCGGCGGTGCCCTTCTAGCCTACGGAGCTATTGGCTTAATGGTGTACTTTGTCATGGTAAGTCTGGCTGAAATGTCTGCGTTTATGCCAGTTGCCGGTTCTTTCAGCACGTATGGCAGCCGATTTGTAGATCCTGCTTTTGGATTTGCCTTAGGCTGGAACTATTGGTATAACTGGGCGATTACCATTGCTTCCGAGTTGGCAGCTGTCAACTTAATTATGAAGTTCTGGTTCCCGGACAGCTCTTCAATTCTTTGGAGCGGGCTGGCTCTGGGACTCATATTTCTATTGAACTATTTATCTGTCAAAGGCTTTGGTGAATCAGAATACTGGTTTTCCATGATAAAAGTTGTAACTGTTATCGTTTTCCTTATCATCGGTGTGCTGATGATATTTGGCATTATAGGCGGGGAATATATCGGATTTAAAAACTTTACAATTGGTGAAGGTCCCTTTAACGGCGGATTTATGACGATCCTTGGTATATTTATGGCAGCAGGTTATTCATTTCAGGGAACCGAACTGTTTGGGGTTGCTGCCGGTGAGACAGATAATCCATCCAAGTCCATACCGAAAGCAGTTCGCTCAGTTTTTTGGAGAATATTGCTTTTTTATATTTTTGCAATCCTTATCATCAGTTTAATTATTCCATATACGACCGAAAGCCTTGCCAGTGAAGATGTTACCGTAAGTCCGTTTACGCTTGTTTTTGAACAGGCAGGCGTGGCCTTTGCTGCATCCGTAATGAATGCTATTATATTAACTTCTGTGCTTTCTGCAGGAAGCTCAGGATTATATGCTTCCACACGGATGTTATGGGATCTGGCCAGGGATAGAAAAGCCCCCAAGTTTTTATCTAAGCTGGATCATCGGGGCGTGCCTGTCAGGGCATTAATTGTAACCTCCATGGTAGGATGTCTGGCGTTTTTGGCTTCTTTTTTCGGAGATGGAGCTGTTTATATCTGGTTATTGAATGCATCCGGCATGTCCGGCTTTATTGCATGGGTAGGTATTTCGTGGAGCCATTATCGTTTCCGGAAAGCCTATATTGCTCAAGGAAGAGATTTAAACGATCTGCCTTATCTGGCAAAATGGTTTCCGTTCGGTCCGCTGTTTGCCCTTGCTCTATGTATATTTGTAATACTGGGCCAAAACTACAGCGCTTTCACAAATGGATCTATCGATTGGAACGGTGCGCTGATTTCCTATATAGGATTACCGCTGTTCCTCGTGGTTTGGTTAGGATATAAGCTGGTAAAGAAAACAAAAATGGTGCAGCTTAATGAATGTGATTTTACGATAAACGGCTGCAAGGATAAAGAATAAATTGCCACGTTGTCCCACCAGCCATTTGAAAAAATAAAAGAATGCGGATACCCTATGAAACCCGGTCTTTGCAAAGGCTGGGTTTTTTAGGATAAATGAATTGACCAAATGGCTATTTTATCATACGATAAATTTACTCACTTACCTGAATTTTCTTTGTATCCTATCATTCGGGTTGAAAGCGCTTATACATACAGGCAAATGGGGGAGACAGATGAATAGGACAGATAATTTGTTAACAAAAGAGAAAAGACCTATGGATCATACAAAAGCACCATTGTATGAAGCACTTTGTAAGTACGAAAAGGCCAACCATACATCTTTGCATGTGCCGGGCCATAAAGATGGCCGTGTGTTCGACCTCGAGGCACAACGTCACTTTTCGGAAATCTTAAAAATAGATGCCACTTGTTCCAATGGAATCGATGATCTCCATCAGCCGAAAGATTCTATAAAAGAGGCACAGGACCTGGCAGCCAATGCTTTTGGTGCCGATCAAACATTCTTTCTCGTAGGAGGAAGTACGATCGGTAATTTGGGAATTGCGCTGACATTGTGCAAGCCGGGAGACAAAGTACTTGTTCAGCGCAATATGCATAAATCAGTATTTAATGGTTTACTTCTGGCCGGGGCGCAACCTGTTTATATTTCACCTGCGATTGAGTCTGAAACGAAAGCTGCCATGGTATCGGATCTTCATTATATTGAAGAGGCATTAAAGGAGGATCCGGATATAAAGGGGGTATGGGTGACAAATCCCAATTATTACGGTATGAGCCAGGATCTCAAAAGGATTTCAGAAGCCTGCCGGCAAGCGGGTGTTCCGCTTGTCGTCGATGAAGCTCATGGCGCCCATTTTGGACAAGCGGAGGAAGTGCCGCCGTCTGCACTTTCGATGGGGGCAAATTTAGTCATCCAATCGACTCATAAGATGCTGACAGCCTTGCATATGTCCTCCATGCTTCATGTCAAAGGAGACCTGGTCGACCTGGAACGTCTTGAAAGAGTACTCGGTATGATTCAATCGACAAGCCCGTCCTATTTGCTGCTAGGCTCTTTGGATCTTGCGCGCAGGTATTTAGTGGTGCACGGAAGGAATCAAATGAGAGATACTGTCAAACGGCTGGAAAAAAGAAGGGTTGAACTTTCTTCAGAACTGCAGTCCCTCACCATATGGGCGGGAAGCCCAGAAGTACAATACAGAGATCCGCTTAAGTGGATTATTGCATCCAAAAATGAAGGGGTTTCCGGATATCAATTACTCGATTTATTTCATGAGGAGGGGGCAGTGGCAGAAATCAGTGACCCCCGGAATATCGTATTTCTTTTTTCCTTAAATGAAAATGAAGCAGATATTGAAAAAGTGGTCCGTGCCATAACGGCGGTGGATCAAAGGATTCAGATTGAACCGGCCCATTCCCGTAAAAAAGCAGAAGTATCGATGTTTGATGAAGAAGGGACGTTGTCCGCTCCGGAACTGAGCTTGCAGGATGCCTTTAACAGGCCGCGTCGTAAAGTAAAACTCGATGATGCTGCTGGTTTATTATGCGGCGAAACAGTTCTCCCCTACCCACCTGGAATTCCTTTACTCAATCCCGGTGAGAAAATCACCGAGAGGCACATAGAGACGATTAAGCAACTGCATGAAATGGGGGCCTATTTCCAAAGTCCTTCAGATCTTACGATGGACACATTATATGTCATCCAGTAATATTTTTTTCGCTGGTATAATCATGGCTTTAATAGTGAAGAAGGCAGGAAAGCAAACCGAAAATTATAAATGAATGTTGTATGGTTTTTAACTTCGGTGACAAGGTCCGAATACACCTGTGACAAAGGAATAGCAGAAAAATCCGGTCGTCATGGCTGCAGCCTTGACGACCGATCATATATTTAAAAACCATGCAGGTGCTCCAAAAAGAAGTGTTATTGAGCGGTATATCCGCCATCCAATACAACGGCTTGACCGGTCACTCCTTTTGCCGCTGCTCCAGCAAGGAAAATGGCATATTCGGCTATTTCTGCCACATCCAAAAGTCTTTTTTGTGGAACAAGCGGGTAAATGACCTCTTCAAGGACTTTTTCAATGTCGACATTTCTTGTTTGAGCCAAGTCAGCCATTTGATTTCTAACCAGAGGGGTATCTACATAACCAGGACAAAGGGCATTCACAGTGATTCCATGTTCTGCTCCTTCCAAAGCAGCAACTTTCGTTAAGCCGATGAGCCCATGCTTTGCGCTGTTATAAGCAGATTTTCCGGAAAAACCAACCAGGCCATTGATGGAAGCCATATTAATGATGCGTCCAAATTGCTGTTGTTTCATAAATGGAAAGGCATGCTTAGTACACATAAAAGGACCGACTAGCATGATTTTAATCATTTGTTCAAATTTTTCTGTTGGAAATTCCTCTATTAAAGAGACATGCTGCAGACTTGCATTATTAATCAGAACATCAAGCCTCCCATAACTATGCACAATACGAGTGATCGATCTCTGGATTTCATCTTCTTCCATCACATTACATGGGATCCCTTCAATTCTTAGGCCCCGGCTTTTCAGATTCATCGCAGCATATTCAACCTTATCTTGTTCCAAATCGGAGAGGATGACTTTTGCTCCATTCTCCGCAAACTTCTTTCCGATTTCCAATCCAATTCCCCGGGCTGCGCCCGTTATAAAGACCACTTTATCTCTTACCATTGAGATGTCTCCTTTTTAAAATAACAAGATCATCCATTTGCGTATGATTTATATTGTGAATTTTTTTTCGTTCTGTACGGTACGATCAGCTACGAAATTCTCTTCTCATCCTGAATCATTTAGCATGAGTGTAATGGGTACATATAGGTAAGTTGATTGCTTCGGCGGGACAGGTGTAACACTTTGAGTTTCCTTTATCTTATGGTAAAATGCTCCAGTTTGTATGCGCTAAACAGACGTTTGTGCTTTTTCAGATACCCAAACCAAAAGAGAATAAAAGAATGGCAATGACTAGACCTATAAGAGGAACAATGACAGTCATTGCTCCCACCGCGCCGTATGCATCTCTATGGGTTTCTCCGCATACTCCCCGGATGGTTGTCACCACGTATCCATTATGGGGCATAGAATCGAGCACACCGGAGGAAATAGCCACAACCCTATGCAAGGCCTCCGGATTAACACCTATATCCAAATAATGCGGTGCGATAAGCGGGAGGGCAATGGCCTGGCCGCCGGATGCCGACCCGGTTATTCCGGCAATAACACTTACGGCAATAGCTCCGCCGATTAATGGGCTGCCAGGGATACTCGTCATGGCGTTTACGGCTGTGTCGAAAGCCGGAACATGTTTTGCTACATTGCCGAATCCGACTACCGCTGCTGTATTGGCGATCGCAACCAGAGCTCCCATTGTACCGGCGGTAACTGCTGCCCCAAAATTTAAGAAATACGTACGGTTTAAAAGATAGGCCGCTACGCTTCCGCCAAGCAATGCTAGTATAAGAGCCGATTGTTTTAATGAATCGTGATAAATAAAAGAAATGATGAGAACAACCAGCAAAGGAATGAAACTGAGTATAGGGTTGGGAAGCTTTTCCCTTTCGTTCACAGGATCGTCCTCTCTGGCTGAAAACGTTTCTCCTCTGGCCACTGCCCCGGATATCATTTTTTTCAGCCACCAATAACCAAAAAACATCATAAATAAGGCGACGATCAGGCTGACTTCCCATCCGGCATAAGGACTTGTGCCCAAATAGGGGATGGGAATCCAGTTCTGAATTTCCGGAGAACCTGCTGATGTCATTGTAAAAGTGACTGAACCAAATGCGAGCGTTCCCGGAATAAACCGGCGGGGAAGGTTCGCCTGTTTAAATAAACTAATGGCCATCGGATATACGGAAAATGCTACAACAAAAAGACTTACCCCTCCATAGGTTAATATGGCACACGCAGCAACAATGGCCAGTACCGCATATTTCATTCCCAGTTTGGAAACAACCCACTTAGACACGCTGTCCGCAGCGCCGCTGTCTTCCATTACTTTTCCAAAAATGGCACCAAGCAAAAACATCAGATACCACGAGGTGACAAAACTTGAAAACCCTTCCATATAACTTGTAACAAAATTAGCTGTGTCTTCAGTAGGGGCTGTTTGCGCAAACATCGGCATCCCGCTGAAAAGGGCGACAACCAAAGCCGATAGCGGTCCTACAATGAGAAGGTTCATGCCTCTCATAGTTAGCCAGGTTAATAGAAATAAACCGGCAATCAGTCCAACCATGCTTAACATAGAAAACCCTCCTTCTTGTATCTTTCTGGAATGAATCAAGGTTATTTCTATTACAACCGCTTGCATCCTCAGCAAGCAAAGGTCCTTGACCTGTTTTTACCATCCATCTCAGACAGGATCCTGCCAACTGCAGACAAAGACATCATTCTTGGCCTTAAAAACGGCCCCGGTATAATATCGCTGGACGCTCCGGTAAATCTTTGATACATTCTTCTCCATGCCATTTTCCCTCCCTTACCGACTTAATGAATGCAAAAATTGTACCAAAGAAAAGCAGCAAGGATGGGAGCTTCTGCGAGGAGCAATAGCACAAGTGGCTGGGCATGGGCAGATTAGGGGGAAAGTCCTGCCGGTGAAAAGCTGAACGCCTTTAGAGAGTTTGTTTTTCCTGCGGAATTTAAACATCCTGGACGAAGAAGCCAACAAAAAAATTCCGAAAACCTGGAACAGATTCCTAAGTTTCGGAAAAAAAGATTGGATGATTTTTCAGGATTTCTTGATCCAAATGATACTTTTGAATTCTTTCGTACATAGTCGATTTGCTTATCCCCAGTGCTTTCGCTGCTTTAAGTTTATCTCCTTTATATTTGAGCAGTGCTTTGTAGAGCACTGCTTTTTCAGTTTCTTCCAAAATACTTTTTAATGGCTTTTTTCCGATTTGAAGCTTTGGGTCTTCTTTAAAAAAGTGGGGAAGAGACTGGAGGGAAATCATATTGTCTGTTGTAAGGTATGCCGCTGCTTTAATAATATTTTCCAACTCTCGAACATTTCCCGGCCAACTGTACTCTCTGAATAAATGCAGTACTTCGTCGTCAATCCCTTCAATTCTTTTGCCGCTGATTTGAGAAACCTTCGAGGTTATCTCTTTTGCAAGAAATTGTATATCCTCCACCCGCTCTCTTAAAGGCGGGATGTGAAAAGGGATGACATTGATTCGATAAAATAAATCTTCCCTGAATTTCTTTTCTTTGACCAGCTTTTCCAAAGGACGGTTAGTTGCGGCAATGACCCGAACATCTATCGGTATAGGGGAGAGCGAACCTACCGGTTCAATTTCTTTTTCCTGAAGCACACGTAAAAGTTTCACCTGCAGGGGCAAAGGCATATCGCCGATTTCATCCAAGAAAATAGTTCCGGTATCTGCCAATTGGAATTTTCCTTTTTTCCCGCCTTTCATGGCTCCGGTAAATGCGCCTTCCTGATATCCAAATAGTTCCGATTCAAATAAATGCTCCGGTATCGCACCACAATTGACTTTGATAAAAGGATGATGGCTTCGGTCACTTAGCTGGTGGATGCTGTGGGCAAACAACTCTTTCCCGGTTCCGCTTTCTCCTCGGATAAGGACGGATATATCACTTGGAGCAATTCGCTTGGCCATTTCTTTTAAGGCATTCATTTGATTTGAATTGCTTTTTATTTCATGCAGTGTGAATTTTGACACCACTTTCTTCACCCCATTTTCCCGCAAAACCTTTCAGTTTGGGAAGAACGCTTCTTATATGTGAATTCATTCTATCCCATTCGTTTGTATCCCTAAAAACAACCATACCGACCGCTGCAAGTACTTTCCCGTTTTCTATTACAGGGATTCGGTTGGCTATCATATAATTCCCCTTAATAAAATGTGGATCGGCAATTTCTTCTTTGCCGGTTTGGATTACGATATGCATGCGTGAATTTTCAATAACATCGCGTACATCCTTTCCAACCACTTCCTCTTGGCTGACACCAAGAAACTCACAATAGTTTTTATTCATATAAATGATCTCAGCTTCCGCATTGACTACGACGATCCATTCATATGCCATATCAATCATCATTTCAAGGATTTCTTTTGTAAAATAATCTGTGCTCATTCGTTTCCTCCTCTTTGAGAAAGTTATATGGAGTGCACCTGTCCCGTATAAATAATATGAACCTTATCACGAAAATTTTCAATATTGGCATATCAAATAACTTTAAAACATGTTATTGGACTGGTACGACTTTCGGCAGTAATAGGTAAGAAGGGAAGAATATCCAAAAGGGTTTATCATATGGAGGTAACATTTCTCATAGATGGCGACATTCATCCCAAGAAAATTGGGCGGGCCATACGATTGGCTGGAGACAAATATTGTTCAGTATCATACTCCTTACAAGCTTCCGTTAATTATAAATTAGTGTTGAACGGAAATGAACAATCATTTAATATGGTGTAAGAGGGGAGCAAAAATGGGCTCCTCTTTTTAAATATGAAGGGATAGAGGATGGAACAATTGAGTACGATGAATGTAGAAAAGAAAATCATAGACAGCTACCGTAAAGATGAAAAAATGATGATTCTGATCTTTGCACAATGGTGCATCAATCATGATTTACATCCATTAGATCTTTATAGTAAAGCTTATCCGCATCAAAAGGGAAATCAAAGTCTGAAAGAAGCCATGGAATTGACCGTACCCAAAGAGGAATCCGGGGACATAGCCAATGATACTTTGCTTCATGTGCTGTCATTATTTGGAAATGAAGATTTGGCTTTTATCGTATCTGAGGAAATAGAAAAGATGAATGGAAGCAGGAAATAGGGAAGTTCATCATCGATGTCCCCAGGCGGGGGAAAACTGAAAGTCTTCAATTTGACAATGATAACCAGTTACTTTGATCAATTCATGGAACCTTTGATGATGTTGGAGGAAATGGAGGAGGAAAAAAGAAAAACAGGTATTAGGCAATCTGTTTGTAAAAAACTTAAAATAATCGGAGGTGCGTGAATGATTCAATTACGTCAGATTTACGAGGCTCAAGAAAGAATCAGGCATATTGTAAAAACAACCCCGATACTAAGTTCTGACACCATTTCGGCAGAAACGGGCAATTACATTTTTTTTAAGTGTGAGCACCTTCAAAAGACCGGAGCATTTAAAATACGCGGAGCTTCGAACAAAGTCATTGTTGAAGCGCAGGACAATATAAAACATGTCGTTGCGGCATCGTCAGGAAACCATGGACAGGCTGTGGCCTACATAGCAGGGCGCCTTGGGATCCCTGCCACCATTGTTGTGCCTGAAGATGCTGCAGCCTGCAAAAGAGATGCAATCCGTGCCTATAAAGGGAGAATTGAAAATTGCGGAACCACCTCTGAAGAACGGATTGAAAGGGCCAAACAAATCAGCGGCGGCGGACAATCCCTATTTATCCCTCCTTACGATGATCCTTTCATTATGGCAGGGCAAGGTACAGCCGGCTTGGAAATCATCAAACAGCTTGATGAAATCGATGAAGTATACATACCCGTTGGAGGAGGCGGATTAATATCTGGAGTGGCCACAGCCATTAAAGAATCTCAGCCCGGGATCCGGATCATTGGCGTAGAGCCTGCAATGGCCAATGATACATATTTATCCTTTCAGCAAGGAAAAAGGGTCAATATAGGCGGAAGTCAAACCATTGCTGATGGACTGCGAACCTCTATTCCGGGCGAATTGACTTTTTCGGTTGTTCAAAAATATGTAGATGATATTGTATTGGTTGAAGAAGAAGATATCAAGAGTGCTATCAGAATCGTTTTAACCAGAATGAAACAGCTGATTGAACCTTCGGGAGCGGTTTCTGTAGCTGGTGCCTTAAAGAGAAAACCTGAAGGCAAGAGAATTGTGGCGTTCATCTCCGGAGGAAATGTGGACGTAGAGAGAATTCCGGATTTATTAGAGTAATTTGTGCTTATCCAATGCCGATATGAAAAATTTTTCACTTGTAATTTTAATAAGAGTATATATATAATAAATTTAATATTTGATATTTGAAAGAGTAGAAAATTAATTAAGACCGCCTTGGTCTTTGTTTTTGTTTTCTGTAAAAGCGTTTGCAACCTCTTCGTCCACAGTGCTGCCTTAAATATATAAGGTGAATAGATTGGAAGAATGGTAAGGAACAACATGAATGAGCATAGAATATCAATCTGGGGGGAATAGACAGAATGGAACAAAAGACTGCAGTTCAAGCGACAAACCAATTTGACGGGTATCCTCAACAGCCTCATGGAGGCAAACTGGTGGATCGGGTGTTGAGGGGAAAAGAACGGGAAGAAGCAATGGAAAGAGCGAAACAGCTCCCTATGATTATGGTTGATTTGGAAGCGGTTATCACATTAGAAATGATTGCCACAGGCGTGTTATCGCCCAATGAGGGATTTATGAATGAAGAAGACTATAAGTCTGTCCTGTATAACGGCCGCTTGAAAAACGGGGTAATTTGGCCGGTACCTTTAAGCTTTGCCCCGATCGGAAACAGGAATAAGGAAGTAGTGGCTTCCTTGAATGTCGGTGATGAGGTTGCTTTGGCTGATGAAACGAAAGAACCTGTGGCCATCTTGAAAATAGAGGACCTTTTTGCTTATAACAAAGAGGAACGCGCATCTCAATTGTTTGGCACCACAGATCGCAGCCATCCCGGGGTAGACTCCATCTTCCGTAGAATGGGAGATGTTGCACTGGGCGGTCCGATCAGCCTGCTAAGACGCGTGGACTGGGGACCTTTTGAAAAAATCAGGCTGGAACCGAAGGATACATGGAGAATTTTTTATGAAGAGAAAAAATTCCGGTCCGTCGGAGGATTCATTACCGGGGCCAACCCGCTTCACAGAGGGCATGAATATATCCATAAAAATGCCTTGGAAACCATTGATGGATTATTGATTCAGCCTCTGGTAGAAATGGCCAAAAGAGAATATACAAGAAATGAATTTCGGATGCTTGCCTATCGCAGTGTTTTAGAAACGTACTATCCGAAAGATTTGACAACCTTGGCACCTTTGCGTGTGACGTATATTTTTGCCGGCCCTCGTGAAACCGTTTTACATGCACTGATCATGAAAAACTTTGGTTGTACACATGCATTAATCGGACGTGACCATGCCGGTGTCGGTGATTTTTATGATAAGTATGCGAGTCACTCCATTTTTGACGAATTCACACCAGAGGAGCTTGGCATTGACGTAAGGCTGTACCATGAAGTATTTTACTGCACCCGTTGCTCGAATCACGCAACTGAAAAAACATGTTTCCACGATGATCGATTCAGATTAAGAATTTCCGGTACAGGGATCAGGGAGATGCTCAGGCACGGTATTATGCCTCCTAAAGAAATTGTCCGTCCGGAATCCAGCCGTATCGCTATGCAGGGAATCCAGCCAAAAGGAATTGATGAAAATCAAGAATCGATATCTCCTGTGGGTAAAACGGTCAAAAGCATGTTTCCATTTTACTTGGAAGCCACGCGTTTGGGCGGTACTTACCGGCGTGAGAAACTGACTCCAGAGGAACTGACTGTCCGCGACCTGGAATCTGCTGCCATGGATGCCCGCTTAAATGCTGACCGCATTTATAATGACATCTACGAGGAATACACGTATGTAGGTGATACAGACCGTGATATGCAGAGACAGTGGATTTCAGAAGCAAGAGATGCCATGCGTCGTCAACAGCAAATGGTTGTTGAAGATTTGGAAGAAAAAGTTAAGCAGGCTCCGGAGTCTGCATCGGACGAATTTTTATATCAGGACCGGCAGGAGTCTCAGCGTGAACTTGATGTAGCGAGAAATATTCTTCAAGACATACCTCCGGCACTTCATCCGGAGGACTTGAAAGAACGTGTATGGAATCCATTGCCATACAAACGTTATCGCGGAGATGACAATGAATAGATAGCAGGATGCTCCCGTATGTGCAGGGGCTTCATGTTGTATGGAACAAAAAAAGCCACTGGCAAAGGCCGGTGGCTTTATCTTTTGCAACTTTTGTCTAATTTTCCTTTTAATCTTGAAAAACCGGTCGAAAAATCCAAGTTGTGGTTGTATAATAAGATATTGGAATAAACCATAGGAGAGGAGATCCTATTTTGATGGAGTGGACATTAGGAGGACTTTTCGCAGCCTCAATAGTATTATTGGTCATTTCGGGATTAAGGGAGCGCAGAAACCAAAAGAAAACCCAAACTGAGATGGACATGATGCATATCACTACAATGAATGAGATGAAAGATGTTAGAGAAGAACTTCGCAGAATCGAATTAGACATGGACATTTTTAAAAAGGCATCCGGTATCCAATTATCTGGAGAAGAAATCACATTTATCCGCGAGGTATTGGACCTGTATCACCGAAAATACTCCATAGTCAACATTGCTGAACAAAAACAGGCATCTGAAGAACAGATTAGAAGAATCATCTCTACTTATACTGAAACAAACCAAGAAAGGAGAAAAGTGGCACCATGAGATTAAATCCAATGGCAAGCTTTGCGGCTGGTATTCTGCTGGCTGCATCCATTAGCAGTGCCGCTTACTTCTCCACAAAAAGCGAGGCTTCCACTCAAGAAAGCTCAAAAAAATCCTCTATAACGATTGAAGAGATGAAAACCGAGCTGGAATCATCCGGCTACATTGTGCAAACTACAGAGGAATTTGACCAATTTATCGAAAATGTCAAAGCATCCAAGCAAAAGGAACAGCCCAAAGAGGCAGGAAAAACAGTGTATCGGGTTGTCATTAATGTAACAGATGGAATGACAAGCATTGATGTCGGGAACATGCTTGTAAAGGGTAAGATTATCGAGGATGCGTTCAAATTCACAAAAGAAGTGGAGAAGAGGAAAGTAGAAAACCGGCTTCGCCCAGGATCTTATGAAGTCGATAGCGAGATGTCACAGGACGAAATCATAAACACCATATTTAAATAGAATTTCCTGTTTACATGAAGTGCCCGATGACCGGCTTTGGCAAGACCGGATATCATCGGGCACGTTTTATTTTCCTATGAATTTTTCTGTATAATACGGCCTGGATTGAGAGTCAAACGCAACACCTGTTCCGAGAGAATGAAAGTCCGGGCTCAATATATTTTTTCTGTGTCCTATAGAGTTCATTAGGCCCTCATGTGCAAAAATGCTGCTGACCTGGCCCATGGCAATGTTTTCGCCTGCAGCTCTATACCAAATTTGGTCTTCTTCTAAGCGATCAAATGGGGATTGGCCTTTTAAATTATCATGACTGAAGTATTGATTTTCCGCCATATCGGCACTATGTTCCCGAGCTGTCACTTTTACACGGTCATCCCATGACAGCGGATGCAGCCCATGATGAACCCGTGAAGCATTCACCAGATCGAATAATTGATATTCGAATCCTTCCTTTAATTCATTACTGCTGATTCCGAAGTAATCCGTCTTTTGGTCTTCCAGGCTTTTGCTGATGATTTGCAGGGCTGTAACGGTATCCCCCTCATGCTTATCGTAAAATACGGTAATATAGCTGTTATCCAATTCATACGTATGATATTCTCCAGGATTCTGTACTTGGTATAAAACAAAACCTTTACGTATACCTGTCAAGGGTTCTCCAAGTTTTTGAACAACCGATTCTTTCGAATCACTAAGATGGATATCAAGCTTGGAAGAAATTACATCCTGATTTGTATATAGACCTGAAACTTTCCCTTCTTTATTGTAAGCAGCCATAAAGAAATTTTGATAGTTTTCATGGTAAGTAAACCATTTTACTCCATATTCGTTGTAAGTGGACTGAACTGCAGGACCGGCATGGTTTTCTACATTTTCCTTTGTATCGCCTATCTCAATATTGTGAATTGAAAAAGCTTGTTCTTCAGGTATGGAAAGAACAGGACTTTCTACTTCCTTGGGAGGCTCCACACCTTTCATCTTGTTTTCTAAAGACTGGAGTCCAGTCTCTACATCACCGATCCAATCTGAGACCTTAGGATGATTTGCTATAGATTCTGCGTAATGCCGAAATTGTTTTATACCGTTCTGAACAGCTGCTACAACCTGTTCGTTTCCTTGTTGATATAGAATGAACCCTCCAACGGCGAGACAGAGAAGAATTACTCTAATAAAATTCAAATGGGATTCACTCCTTATTACATTTAAATAATGATCCATTAGTTCTATTTTATAATGAATAGGAGAAAAATGAAAACAAGGGAGGATGGAAGATATAGGGATGTTGCGGGTCCTGGAGTAATGAAGTAAATATTGGATATTCAATTATCATAATCAGAGTTAATGACTCTACATGCGTCTGCATGGAGAAAATCAACTTGCTGTCAATAGAAAATGACATTTATGTTAACTGGATAACTTAGGTTTTACTATACCGGTACATCTTTTATATAATTATGTGAAAGAATTCACTTGAATAATTTTTCACTTGGAGGTCATTGTTGAATGACAGGTCTGATGGACATGGCAAAAGAGCAGAAGGGAAGACTTGCTTTTATTGCACTTTCGGCATTTTTGACGGGGGTTGCGATTATCGGACAAAGCTATTTATTTGTCGTGATTGTGGATCGTGTATTTTTGCAGGGATATACCTTCTCACAAGTTGCTCCTTATTTATTTTGGCTGATCGCGGCTCTTTTTGCACGGACACTGTTTCAATTTTTGAGTGGAAGAAGCGGCATCAAGATGGCATCAAAAGTAAAAGGAGAACTTCGGAAAGCCCTCTTACACAAATTCGCGGAACATCCGTTGCAGGCATCGCTTCAAGGACAATCCGGTGAAAAAGTAAGTGTCCTGATGGATACAGTAGATGAAATTGATAGTTTTTTCAGCAATTATCTTCCGCAGGTTATACAATCCAGCATGATTCCATTGATGCTTTTGGCCGTTATTTTTGTGGAACATGCAGCAACCGGCGTCATTATTTTACTGTCCGCACCATTTATTCCTATCTTTATGGTGATTATTGGCTTCCAGACAAAAGAAAAATCAGAGGAACAGCTGGATAAGATGGCGGCGTTTTCGGGGAAGTTTCTTGATACACTCCAAGGATTAACAACGCTCAGACTGTTCGGCCGTTCAAGGGATCAGAAGGAAAAAATTCAAAATAGCAGTCTTGAATTTCGCGATGCTACAATGGCTGTACTAAAAACCGCCTTCATGAATTCATTGGCATTGGAATTTATTTCAATGCTCAGCATCGGCTTAATTGCCCTGGAAGTTGCCATTCGAATGATTATTTTTCAGGATCTTTCGTTTTTTACTGGATTTCTGATGCTGATATTGGCTCCGGAACTTTTTACTAAACTAAAAGATCTTGGAAGCGCGTTTCATACCGGCCGTGAAAGTATGGGAGCAGCAAAAAAGCTTGAACGGGAAATGTCAGAGACCGCTCCACCAGTTACTTACGGTGAAGAACCTTTGAAAAAAGGCGGACCGCCAGAGTTACAACTTGTTTCCGCCAGCTTTAGTTACGGTAGAGAAGCTTTTACCATGAAGAATATCACTGCAACCATCCATCCCAAGGAGCAAGTTGCTATTGTCGGGAAAACAGGTTCAGGAAAATCTACGCTTTTACATCTGATAGCCGGACTTGTCCCGCTTTCAGATGGTGAAATAAAAATTAATGGACAACCACGCTCAAATTTCAGGGAGAAAGATTGGTTTGATCAGTTGAGCTATATATCACAGCATCCCTATATATTTTCAGGGACCATTGCCGAAAACATTGCCATTGGCGGGCGAAGAGATGCAACAAGAAGAGAAATTGAATCAGCCGGCAAAAGAGCAGGGATATCCGAGTTAGTAAACTCGCTTGAAAAGGGGTATGATACACTGATTGGCGAAGGTGGGCGAGGACTATCTGGAGGAGAGAAACAACGGGTGGCGATTGCAAGAGCATTTTTAAAACGCCCGTCTGTTATTCTTTTTGATGAACCGACGACAGGATTAGATTTGCAAACCGAACGCATTCTGCAATCCTCGATCAGGGAATTGGCAGAAAACTCTACCATTATAACGGTTGCCCATCGGCTGCACACGATAAAAAATGCGGACAAGATCCTGTTTCTTGACAATGGGCAACTCCTGGCATCGGGTACTCATCAAGAATTGCTTCAATCCGTAGAAGCTTATCGGAACATGGTTTCTGTTCAGCGAGGAGGGGTGGGATCATGAAGGAATGGGGGATGATCCTTAAAGCATTATTTGTTGAAAAGAGAGACATCGTCCTTTCGATTCTATTTGGTTTTATTGCAGGGATGACTGCAGTGGTATTGTTTTCTGCCAGCGGGTATCTGATTTCAAAGTCAGCACTTACACCTCCCTTGTATACGTTGATGGTTTTAGTGGCTACGGTTAAATTGCTGGGGTTCATTTCTGCATTAAGCCGGTACGGGGAAAGATATTTTTCCCATCGCGGGACATTCACGATGCTAAGTCATTTAAGAATGATGTTTTATGAGAAATTAGAACCATTGGCCCCGTCAATTTTTGGGAAATATAGGAGCGGAGATTTGCTGGCAAGGATTGTTGGGGATGTTGAAACATTACAAAACTTTTTTTTGCGTGTTTTTTATCCTCCGGTAGTCTTACTGCTGGTATTTACTGGCACAATTTTTTTTACTGCATTCTATTCGTTGGAAATTGCTTTGATAGTTCTCATTGGTCTTCTGGTGACGACCTTGATTGTACCATCATACTTTGCATATAGGCTAAGTAAAGTAGACCGGCAGGTGAGGGAGGTCCGCGGAGAGTTATCAACGGAGGTAACAGAATTTTTATACGGTTTTCGGGACTTGAAAATGTACCAGCAAGTCAAGAAGCAAGAGGAAAAGCTGCTTAAAGCTTCGGATGTATATGTAAAAGAGCAGGAACGGGAGAATGTGCATCGTTTATTCAGTGAAGCGTCAAATACATTTGTCTCCCTGCTGGTCACCGTGTTTGTATTAGGGTCAGGAGCATATTTAATAACTATTGGAAAGCTGGACGGTATATTTTTGGCTATGCTTGTCATGATATCGCTGACCGTTTTTGAAAGTACAGCACCTATGGCAGTCTTTCCGAGTTATTTTCAAGAAAGCCATCAAGCATCTGCACGACTTGTTTCAGTTGTGGAAAACCAGCCTTTCCACGAACCTTTGAAAAAGAAGGAGTTGCAAACCGATAAAGCTCCAGTAGTAGAAGTGAAAAAAGCAACATTTTATTTTCCGGGAGAGGAACGTCCGGCCTTGAAAAATGTTTCATTTAAGCTTGAACCTGGTTCCAAAACTGCAATTGTTGGTCCTAGTGGTTCAGGTAAGTCTACATTGCTTCAGCTGATATTAAACCTGTATTCATTGGAAGAAGGGGAAGTGCTGCTGAATTATATGCCGATCCGTTCTTTTACCGAAGAAAGTATTTGGGAACAAACCAATGTGATACTCCAAGCCAGCCACTTTTTTCATGGCACGATTCGCAGCAACTTACACATTGCAAAGAATGATGCGAAGGATGATGACTTAGAAATCGTTCTGAAAAAAGTTCAGCTTGAGCACTTTTCATTGGATGATCCAGTTTTTGAAAAAGGTGATAATTTGTCAGGCGGGGAAAAGCAGCGTCTTGCTATCGCAAGGGTACTACTTAAAAATGCACCCCTATGGCTGTTGGATGAGCCAACCTCCTCACTGGATGCATTAACAGAAGCAACCATGTATGATCTATTATTTACCGAAGCAAAGGATGATACAGTCGTCCTGGTCAGTCATCGCTTGTCAGGCCTGGAGAATATGAATCAAATTATTGTGATGGATCAAGGGGAAGTTATTGAATCAGGCACATTTGATGAGTTAATGAATCAAAAGGGATATTTTTATAATATGAAGAAGATTGAGCAAAGTGTATTTCAATAAAGAACCGGCAAGCAAACTCGTCGCTTGCCGGTTTGTTGTAAGAGAGCAAATTCATTCTCCAACGTCGATCCAGCCGGGTCTGCTTTCATCCGTTCACCTAACTTTTATCCTCATCTGTAAAAGGGTCATCCTTTTTGGCCGCCCAAAATGTGGCAGCAATTGCAGCAATCATCACGAGAAAGGGTGCAGCAAAAATAAAAAAGTCATTCAACATGTGACTCACTCCTTCTTATTTCCTGCGACATAATCTCTGTCAAAAAGGAACAACTTTAATAACAGATAAATGGAAGGTACTAATAAAAGCAGTCCAAGAATGAATACAACGATCAGAGAAATAGCCATTGCCTCATTTGTAAAGCCTTCGTAAATCGTTAAATGCGGATAGAGCAAGTATGGATAATGCGATATTCCATATGCATAAAAAGCAAATGCGAATTGCCCAATCAATAGCCATACGGCAGTGCCGTACTTGTTCTGATTCCATAGCAACCATACGGTTGCGATCCATAAGACAGCGGATATGGCGAACATCCACCATAGATCAAGGATACGCTCAAAATGCTCTGGATTGTGAAAGCTGAGTTCATATATAATTCCGCCGGCAGCAATAATTAATGGAAGGCTCCAGGCCAGGGCATACTTACGCATTAAATCTGTTGCGGCCGTATCACCCGCTTTGTCCGCATACCATGTAAGAAAAACGGCCGAAATATACAAAACTGCAGCCAGTGCCAAGACGACAATTGACCAAGATAACGGGCTTGTAAACAAGGCCCAATAATCCATAACAGGCTTGCCATCAATGATGGATACGAACCCACCTTCTGAAATGGCCAAAACAACGGATAACGCAGCCGGTACAAGAAGACCGGCAATGCCATACATAAAGGCATACCCTTTATGTCCTCTTGCTCCATACGTTTCAAACGCGTAATAGGACCCCCGAATGGTCATTAGGATCAGCGCGAAACTGCCGGGAACAAGGAGGATGGTTCCAAAATAAAATGCTGATTTCGGGAAAAACCCTACAATCCCGACAAAAAAGAATACGAAGAATACGTTGGTCACTTCCCACACCGGAGATAAATAACGCTGAATGATTTTGGATAAAATATGTTGTTTTCCGGTGATAATCCCGTAAGCGTTGAAAAAACCGGCTCCAAAATCAATAGCCCCCAGCAATACGTAACCAAAGAGAAAGGTCCACAGCACCGAAATACCTATAATTTCCAAACTCATTTCACTTCACCAGCCTGTTTTTCTTTATAGCGTTCGATCTCTGACTCTATTGGATTTTTATGAAACATCCGGCGAAGTACAACAGCAGTTCCAATGACTAAAATAAGATATAACAGCGCAAAGAGGATAAACATGACCCCGACATAATCACTTGTCGTAGCAGCTTGGTCCACGGTCATAATTCCGCGAAGAATCCATGGCTGCCGTCCAACTTCCGTCATCCACCATCCCGCTTCGATTGCCAGGAAGGAAAGGGGGCCTCCCAAAACAATGATCCAGCGGAACCAATTCGCACTTACAAAAGACCATCCCCGCTTGGTTCCGATCCAGTAAGTTAAGGATAAAACCAGCATAAACACACCAATGGTCACCATGATATCAAAGAAATAATGGACCATAAGCGGCGGGATTTCTTCTTCTGGAAATTGGTCCAAACCAATGACTTCGGACGTTGGATTTCCGTGGGCCAGTATACTCAATGCAAACGGTATTTCAATTGCATACTTGACATTTTCGTTTTCATCCAACACTCCATACAAAACCAGAGGTGCTCCTTCTTCTGTTTTAAAATGCCATTCTGCAGCAGCTAATTTTTCCGGTTGATATACAGCCAAATATTTACCCGAGAAATCTCCAATTAAGGCAGCAGCAACAGAAAATATCAGACCGGCTTTCATGGTCATATGCAAAGCTTTCTTATGATACACATGATTGGATCCTTTAATTAATCGATAGGCTCCAATGGCTGCCAGCATAAACGCCACAGTCATGTACGCGGTGGCTAGAACATGTGAAACCTTTGTCGGCATTGCTAATGTGAACATGGCCAGAAACGGATTTGCATCTGTCAATTGGCCATTTATCAAGTTGAAACCTTGAGGTGTATTCATAAATGAGTTGACGATTGTAATAAATAAGGCGGAAGCTCCTGCACCTAACGCAACAGGAATAAGGAGCAAGAAATGTTTCCGCTGGTCGTCAAATCGGTCCCAAGTATAATAATAAATACCTAAAAATATGGCTTCAAAGAAGAATGCAAAAACTTCCATAAATAGAGGCAAAGCAATAATATTACCGGCAAGCTCCATAAAGTTTGGCCAAAGAAGGGAAAGCTGCAATCCAATGATCGTTCCGGTTACGACTCCGACAGCTACAGTAACGAGATATCCGCGAGTCCAGCGTCTGGCCATCAGGATATAGTGATCGTCATTCTTCTTTATTCCGAGCCAATGTGCAATCATAATAAATAGCGGAAATCCTACACCAATCGTCGCATAAATAGCATGTACTGAGAGGGTCAGCAGTGTTAACATTCTGCTGGCAAATACCGGATCTTCAAATAGCAGGTTCATTTTCTACCTCCTCCATCTATTGATGCCTATTGTTGAATTTTCTAAAGTTTTTTTAAATAAAGAGGGTTTTTTGCGAATACTGTTATATATCAATTATAACTGTTGAATCCATCAAAGAGCTTGTACAGAAATGATAATTTAATAAACGTAATGCGAACAAATCGTGAACAATCACACAATCTTTAATCATTTGGCTATTGTTCATACGCGGTATGGGGTAAATCAATGGTTTAGATCTATCTTGCCGTCATGTTAGATTTGTCTGGACAGTCAGGGACTTGGAATAAATAATGAAAAGGGAGAGGAGGGTTACTTTTTTGATACTGTAAGTGAGACTCAGTCGGTATTCTATTTTTGTCCTATAATGAGTTCATTCAACCACTTTGGGAACAATGAATTTTGAATGGTTATACATGACTCCCGTCATAACAGGAATGGCTATATATGGATTATATCGAAAATAAATAAAGTACTATCATTATTTCTTTATGGATTGTTATACCACAATTGCGTACTTTTAAGCTTATTGAGATCGGCACTGATGCTGGAGACCAAGCCGGCATTTATGGATGAATGGCAAAATAAATTTCAGATTCAACCAAGATTAGATAGTAATCTTTTAAAGAGGCTGATGGGGAGCACAAAAAGTGTGAACAACTTTTAGAAGGGACTCGTGCTTATAAACAAATTGTTTTTCTAGTTTACATAATATAAATTATAGGAAGTTAGAGTAATAATATCTCAAAACAGAAGTATACTTGTAATAGTGAGATGAACAAAAAATCAGGCACAGGCTTGCCGACCTGTGCCTGATTATTGATGATTCAAATATTGTCTCGGTGTCCCGTAATATTGGATGGTTTTATGTCTTTTGTTTAAATTTATTTCAATATATATCGGTGCATCCAGGAGCCAAGGCACATGTAAAT
This sequence comes from Siminovitchia sediminis, assembly GCF_042680885.1. Lineage (NCBI taxonomy): Bacteria > Bacillati > Bacillota > Bacilli > Caryophanales > Bacillaceae > Siminovitchia > Siminovitchia sediminis. The sequence continues at coordinate 59,135 of NZ_JBHUEO010000017.1, forward strand.
ATAAACTCTTGTCAGCTTCTATCAATGTCGAAATGATATGAGGCAGTTCAGTCTGGATTTCCAGGTTGCTCTGCGGAACTTCTTCTGTATCGCTATCATGTATGTGTACTGTACCTGATAAAATATATTCACCCAGCCTAGGTCTCCATTCAGCAGTCAACATTTTCTTCGTATAGGCCTCTTCGGGACTCACCGTATATTTATAGCCGATCGTTAAGTGTGCATGTTGGTCCGAAGTTGACATAATAAATGTATACTTTCTTCCATCTACTGGTTTGTATGCAGTGGCTGGAGGCAAAATAGCGACCGAGCATGGATCGGACTGGAGTTTTTTCATGAGAGCATCTCCCCTTTCGGTTCTGCTCTCCTATAATATGATAACAGCCCACAAGTTGTGATGCCGATCCGTTACTCATCTGCCATTAAGGCAACCATCAAAGCCTTTTGGGCATGCAGTCGGTTCTCAGCTTCATCAAATACAAGTGACTGCGGTCCATCAATGACATCCGCACTGACTTCTTCTCCACGGTGTGCGGGCAGACAATGAAGGAAAACAGCATCCTCATGAGCTTCCTTCATTAATTCACTATTGACCTGAAAGTCAGCAAATGCTTTTAACCTTGTTTCTTGCTCTTCTTCCCAGCCCATACTTGTCCAGACATCAGTATAAACTGCATCGGCTTCTTTCACCGCCGTCTTTGGATCATTGGTAATTACGATTGCTGCTCCTGTTTCCTTTGCAAAACGTTTTGCCAATTCAACAATTTCCTGTTTTGGCTCATACCCTTTTGGCGTTGCAACAGAACAGCTGACGCCTAATTTTGCACATCCGATCATTAAAGAATGTGTCATATTGTTGCCGTCGCCCACATATGCCAGCTTTTTCCCTTCAAGATTTCCTTTTACTTCATACAAAGTCATTAAATCTGCGAGAACCTGGCAAGGATGATATTCATCAGTCAAACCATTAATCACAGGAACACTTGAATGGTTTGCAAGCTGAACAACTGAATCATGGCTGTATGCTCTGATCATAATCCCGTCCACAAAGCGGGAAAGAACTTTTGCTGTGTCTTCAACCGTTTCTCCTCGTCCCATTTGAAGGTCGTTCTTTCCTAAAAATAATGCATGGCCGCCCAATTGGTACATGCCAGTCTCAAAGGATACCCTGGTTCTGGTGGACAGTTTTTCAAATATCATGGCAAGTGTTTTTCCTTTTAAATAAGGATGCGGTTCACCTTTTTTTTGCATCTGTTTTAATTCTGTTGCCGTTTGAATAATATGCATAATCTCATCTTTTGTATAATCTGCAAGTGTCAACATATGTTTCCCTTTTAAGGAAATTGATGCAGCCGTCATGGTGTCACCACGTCCTTTCGTATACTGTTAAGCCAATCTTGGATTGATTTAGGTTTTTTAATTTCCCCTTTTATAGCTCTTATATAGGATTCAAACGTCTCCAGCTCAGTCATGACCTGTAACTGTGCAACAGAGGCTGTTTGCCGTTTTTGAACGGAGTCAGCTGTATCTTTCAAGCTTACTAATACAGAACCTTTGCCGTTTTTCACCCATTCATTGAAAGGTATTCCATTTCTTTCTGTGATCATTTTTATACCAGCCTTCAAAAGGAGCTTTTTAATAATTTTTTCATCCCTTTCCAATGCATCGACGTAGATTTCCGGAAGATCATATGTCATTTTTGCAGTTAATTGTTCATTCCAAATCATTGACTTGGCCAGGGCTTCGTCTAATGTATGGCCAATACCAATCAACTCGCCGGTAGATTTCATTTCAGGAGTCAGCTTCGGGTCTACACCATCCAGTTTTCCGGTTGAAAAAACAGGGTTTTTGACTGTGTAAAATGAAGGTGAAATTGGTGCCTGAACATTCGTTAAGGATGAGCCTGTCAGTATATTCACACACTCCTGAATCATATTCAACCCGGTAATTTTACTTACAATAGGTACTGTACGGGAAGCTCTCGGATTGACCTCTAACATATAAACAGCATCTCGATAAACAACAAATTGGATATTAAAAATACCTTTAAATTTTAATTTTTCGGCTACTCTTTCCGCATAGTCAAACACGGTTTTTTTTACACCTTCCGACACATGGATCGGCGGTGTAATGGTCATACTGTCACCGGAATGAACTCCCGCTTTTTCAATATGCTCAAAATAAGCCGGAATAAGAATTTCTTTTCCATCTGCCAACACATCAACTTCCAATTCCATCCCTTTATAATAGGCATCAATCAGTACCGGATACTCAATATTGGGCAAGTGTGTATCCAGCTCTTCCTGGTTATGGACAATAATCATTCCCTGTCCTCCAATCACGTAGGATGGACGAAGTAATACAGGGAAGCCGATTTGAGCCGTTTTGGTTATGACTTCTTGTTCGTCATAGGCAGTTCCCCCTGGTATATGCGGAATATCCAGCTCCTTTAAAAGAGTATAAAATCTCTCTCTATCTTCTACAATATCAATTTGATCCTGGTTAATGGACAAAAGCGGAATCCCGTTTTCTTCCAAGCCTTGAGCTAAATTGATGGCTGTTTGCCCGCCCAGCTGTACAATTACTCCATCCGGTTTTTCGAATTCCAATATGTTGACTACATCTTCTATATGGAGAGGTTCAAAGTACAGGCGGTCTGCAATTTGGAAGTCGGTACTGACTGTTCCCGGGTTGTTATTTATCAGAATGGTTTCATAGCCTGACTTTTTAAGCGATAGTGCGGCTTGCACTGTACAATAATCAAATTCAATTCCCTGACCAATTCGAACGGGTCCCGAACCAATGATCGCAATCTTTTTCTTAGATGTGTCAGAAAGTATATGGTCGCCTTCCCCTTTCCAGGTAGAATAGAAATAAGGAGCTGCAGCTGTAAACTCTCCGGCACATGAGTCAACCATCTGGAATACCGGCATGATTTCGTATTCTTTTCTTTTTTCTTTCAGTTGTTTCAAAGAAACATTCCAGATCGAAGCTAGCCAAGTATCGGAAAATCCGTTTTCTTTTAATAATTTTAGAAATCCGGGATTTATCGTTTCCATTGTTTCATTCTTAGCTTTGTTCTCTAATTTGACGAGGTCAGATAGAACATGAAGGAAATATGGATGGATTTTTGTTTGATCATGAATCGTCTCCACAGGCTCTCCTCTTCTTAAAAGCTCAATAATTGAAAAGAAACGCACATCATCTGCATGTATGACAGAGCTCCATAACTCCTCATGACTCCGGTCCGCAATACCTTTTAATTCCAAACCGTTTGTTTTTAATTCAAGGGATCTTACAGCTTTTTGAAGGGCCGATGGGAGCAGGCGGTCAATGGCCATGATTTCACCTGTTGCCTTCATGGTTGTTCCAAGTTGTCTTTGGGCATCCGGGAATTTATCAAAAGCCCACCGCGGCATCTTGACTACGGTATAGTCAACAACAGGTTCTGAACTGGCATATGTTGTACCTGTTACCGGATTTATAATTTCATGCAGATGATACCCCAGGCCAAGCTTTGCAGCAATTCTTGCAATGGGATAGCCCGTTGCTTTAGATGCCAAAGCTGAGGATCTGCTAAGCCTTGGATTTACTTCAATTAAATAATACTGCTCAGAGGCAGGATCTTGTGCAAATTGAATATTACATCCTCCAACAATTTTCAATGCACGGATAATTTTTACAGCTGATTGATATAAAGCATTAAATTGGCGGTCAGACAGTGTCTGTTGAGGGGCAAACACAATTGAATCACCTGTATGGACTCCAACAGGATCAAAGTTTTCCATACTGCAGATGGCAATACATGTATCATTTTCATCTCTGATCATTTCAAACTCGATTTCTTTCAATCCCGCTATGCTTTTTTCTATCAGGCATTGGGTAATAGGGCTGGATTCCAGGCCTTTTTTCACAACTCTCAGCAGCTCCTCTTCGTTGTGTACAATGCCTCCTCCCCCGCCGCCCAGCGTATAGGCGGGACGTATAATAATGGGATAGCCCTGGCTGCCGGCAAAAGATACTGCTTCTTCGACTGTGTGGATAATTTCACTTTCCGGAACAGGCTCCTTCAATTCATGCATCAACGATCGAAAGGCCTCCCGGTCTTCCCCCTGGATGATAGATTCTGGAGTGGTCCCCAACACCTGTATGTTGTACTTATCCAATATGCCTTTTTTATAGAGATCAACCGTTAAATTTAAGCCTGTTTGGCCTCCTAATGTTCCTAAAATACCATCAGGATTTTCCTTTTTAATAATTTCTGTAATGCTTTGGACAGTTAATGGTTCAAAATAAACTGTATCGGCAAATTGTTCATCTGTCATTATGGTCGCCGGGTTGTTATTGACCAGTATGACCTCGCAGCCTTCTTCCTGCAGAGCAAGGCAGCCTTGAGTTCCTGCATAATCAAATTCAGCTGCCTGGCCGATGACAATAGGCCCGGAGCCAATGACAAGAACTTTCTTGATGTCTTTCCGCTTAGGCATACAAACGAGCTCCTTTGCTTTCAAATACTGTTTGGAAGAATTGGTTAAAGATCCGTTCGTTTAAAGGATTGAATACATGCTCAGAATGAAATTGGTAAGTAGTCAATGGATATTCATCATGTACGAGTCCTTCAACTGTCCGGTCATGCACATTTTTATATGACACTTTAAAGCCTGTATCCTTTAAGCTTTTCTCCTCTACGACATATTCATGATTTTGGCTGGTCATGAACACTTTATTCGAATCTGTTTCCAGAACAGCTTCCTTAAAGTTTCGATGTCCGGCAGCCATTTTATGGACTGATGCACCAAACGACAGAGCAAGTATTTGGTGACCCAATCCCAAGCCGATGGCAGGAAAGGCCATAGCCAGCTGCCTATAATATTTGAATGATTTTTTCCAATCCATCGGGTTCCCCGGGCCTCCGGAAAAAATAATCCCATCGGGCTTTAAAGAAAGGACGTTTTGAATATCCGTGCTTCCGGGCACAACGGTTACTTTGCACCCGGAGGCAGCTGCAGCTTCAATTAGCGATTTTTTACAGCCAAAATTAAGGATGACGATATGCTTTTTACCTTTTTCAATCACGTATTCAATTTCGTAAGACGGTACTTTCTGTTTTTGTATTTCTATGGAGTGGTGCGCTGCCTGCCCGGGTGTTAAGCCGGCAGCCATTTCCCCTTCTCTCTTCATCCGTTTCATCAAAGCTCTCGTATCTGCCGATGTAAGCACAGGAACGTCCTGACTGATGAATACATCCAATAAGTTTTGACTGCTTCTGTTCAATGGCATCTCTGTGTCCTGCTGGCACACCAGGCCGCTGATTTGGACAGAATTGCTTTCAAACAGTGCAGGATCTAACCGGCTGTTCAAGATACCGGGAAACGTTGAAATTACAATCTTCCCTTGATTGGAAGGATCTGTTATGAATTCTGTAAAACGTGCCATTCCTGTAAAGTATATAAGTTCTCCAGTACACTCTCTTGCTTTTCCGTACCACTGTCCCGTGAATACATCACCATTAGCGAGTTTTAAAAATCCTTTCATTTATTCCTCGCCCCATTTTCGTATTTTTATTTTTGTTTATGCATTTTTATTCATACAGTGCAAAAAAATTATAAGTTCTTTTGTAAAATGCTCACTGCCTCATCCATTTCCTCAAAAGTTACAGTTAATGGAGGAAGCATCCGAATCACATTAGGCCCCGCATTTAAAACAAGCAGCCCTTTCTCCCTCAGTGTTGCCAACTTTTCGGTTACGTCTTCGGAAAATTCAATGCCGAGCATCAAGCCCTTATGGCGTATATCCTTCACTCCTTTAAAGGTACAGGAGTTTAGTTTATCCGCTAAATAGTTCCCTTTTTCGATAACCTCCAAGAGGAATTTCTCGTTAAAAATAAGCTTTAGGACGGCGTTTGCTGCTGTCATGGCCAATGGACCGCCTCCAAACGTCGTTCCATGGGTGCCAGGTGTAAAGGCTGACGTTAATTTTTCTTTACCGATCATCGCGCCCACCGGAATTCCATTGCCCAGCCCTTTTGCCGAGGTAATAATATCCGGTGAAAGATTATAATGCTGGTAAGCAAACGGTTTTCCCGTTCTGCCGATTCCTGTTTGCACTTCGTCAATGATCAACAAGATGTTGTTTTGTTCACAGATGTCTTCAATTTGTTTGAGATACTCCTCTTGAGCGGGGAGTACTCCTCCCTCTCCCTGGACAACTTCCAGCATAATGGCAGCTGTTTGGTCATTAACCTCATTTTTCAATGCTTCAATATCATTAAAGGGTATATGAACGAACGATTCCAGCATGGGTCCAAATCCATATTTGACCTTTTCTTGTCCTGTCGCAGCAATTGTTCCCATTGTACGACCGTGAAATGATTGATGGAAAGTAATGATCTTTGACCTTCCTGTATATTTCCTGGCCAGCTTAATAGCTGCTTCATTGGCTTCTGCCCCGCTGTTTGCAAAGAAAACAGCATCACCGGAAGAATGCTCAGTCAATTGTTTAGCAACTTTTTCTTGCAGCGAACTTTGAAAGAGATTGGAAGTATGCCAAAGTTTTGTTAACTGTTCCTGGACGGGCTTGACAATCGCTGGATGGCAATGCCCCAAATTGCAGACCCCGATTCCGGAAGTAAAATCCAGATATTCTTTTCCGTGAATGTCCTTGACCTTTGTACCTTCACCAGATTCGAGTTCTATATCCCATCTGGCATATGTGTTAAATATATGTGACATTTAATACACTGCCTCCAATTGTTTATATATGGTTGTTCCAACGAGCTTTTCACCATCAAGCAGACTCGTTTTTCCGCTGACGATCATTACGTCAGACATTCCCCCATCCAGGCTGTCAATGGCAGCCATGACTTTTGGAACCATTCCCCCGGTAATAATCCCGTCATCGATAAATTTCTGTATTTCTTTGACTGATGCATGTTCAATAAGCTCTTGATCTTTTAAAACTCCCGGAACATCTGTAACAAACAGAAGTTTTCGAGCATTCAAAGCAACGGCAATATTTCCTGCTGCAGTATCCGCATTTATATTATAGCTTGAGTGTCCGTCTGTTCCTGCTGCCAATGGAGAAATGACAGGAATGATTCCCATAGAAATAATATTAAGCAAAAAATCTTTGTTGACTTCGGTAATTTCGCCAACATAGCCTAAATGTTCGAAGTTTTTTGCTTTAGCTTTTAACAGACTTCCGTCGAAGCCCGTCAATCCTAGAGCTTGCAGGCCGTGAGCTGTTAAATTTCTTACGAGTGTATTTGTCATGGATCCGGATAGTACCATTTCAACCACATCCATCACTTCAGCCGTTGTTTTCCGTAAACCGTTATGAAACTCGCTTTCAATCTCCAAATTTTGCAGCATTTGATTAATTGCCGGTCCCCCGCCGTGGACGATCACAGGCTGGAGCCCGTTATCTTTTAAAGTCTTCATACTTTTATAAAATTCGTCAGTGAGAGAATCAATCATACTTCCTCCGCACTTAATAACGATAATATCCTTCATGATTTGTCATCCTCCATATAGTTATGGATAAACCGGAGTAAATTGAAGGCCAGCAGTTTCATCGAAACCAAATAAAATATTTGCATTTTGTATGGCTTGGCCTGCTGCACCTTTCATTAAGTTGTCGATAACTGATACGACAGTAACTCTCCCTGTCCGTGTATCCAATCCAATCCCCATATCACAATAATTGGAACCGTAAACTTCTTTAGTAGCCGGAAATACGCCATCCGGGCGAATACGAATAAACGGCTCGTCTTTGTAAAAGTTGCTGTACAGTTCCAAGAGCTCTTCCTGAGTGACATCCGCCGATAACTTTCCATAAATGGTGGCCATAATACCTCTGGTCATCGGAACAAGATGTGTATTAAATGTAATGGGTGATTCATAGTTCCAATTTGCGAGCATCTGCTCAATTTCAGGAATATGCTGGTGGGCATTCACCTTGTAGATTTTAAAGTTTTCGTTTAATTCGTTGAAAATGGTTCCGAACGTTGCTGTTTGACCTGCTCCGGATACCCCGGACTTTGCATCAACCAGAATGGAGTTTTCTTCCACAAGCCCCCTTTTTACTAACGGCGCCAGTCCAAGTAGCGTTGCGGTAGGATAGCAACCCGGATTTGAAATAAACTTTGTTTCTTTTGTTTTGATTTGTTCGCGATTTAATTCGGGCATGGCGTATACTGCTTGATCAATCCATTCCTTTGGAGCGGGTGACTTTTTATACCATGTTTCATAATCATTTGTATTCTTTAATCTGAAATCCCCGGATAAATCGATGACCGTGCATCCTTCCTGTAAAAGCAAAGGAGCTATTTCCGCTGATATTCCGGAAGGTGTCGCCAAAAATACGACGCCCGTTTTCCTTGCTATCTCTTTGGGTTCAATATCTTCCAATGTCATAGGGACAATGTCAGATAAGTGGGGATAATGCTCCACTATGCTTTTTCCCTGCTGGGAAGAAGAGTATACAGCTTCTATTTCAAAATGAGGGTGAGATTGCAAGATCCTGAGCAGCTCTGCTCCTCCATAACCCGTTGCACCTATCACTCCTGCTTTCACTTACAACCACTCCTATTCATAAATTTCCGTTACCGTTTCAATAAAATAAAAGATGGTATTAATTATACTATGTATAAAAATTTATTCAATAGTATATTTATAACTTATTAGAAAAAAGGGAATATGTGCAGTCCGATAAAGAAAGAAAACAGCCCTTTTTTAAAAAGGACTGTTTTCAACTAAGAAGTGATGCGATCTGCCGGATCGATCCACATGTTTGTGATTTCTCCATGCTCTTTTTCATTAATGACAAAAGATCCGTTGGAATAGCGATCGAAATATCTTAGTTCGGAAGGAAGAACCTTTTCTATGACACCGTGTTCTGTTTGTAAATAGACAGGTTGATGATGACTGATCACCTTCATGCCTGCCACTCTATGCGGCTGTTTTTTTAGTTCTTTCAACATCACGGCTCCGCGTTTGGCCCGTTTGCTCTTTTCAAATTCGGCAAGCTTCATTTTTTTCATGGCCCCACGATTAGTAACAATCAATATGGATGGATGTTCTTCTTCAAAGAAAATGTCGCTCCCGGCAACATAATCTCCTTCATGCAAATGAATGCCTATAACCCCCCTGGCCCGCACACCAATCGGTTTTACTTCGGACTCATCGAAATAAACTCCATAGCCCTGACGGGTAGCCAAGAATATTTGGCTGGTGCCATCGGTCATGTGAACATCAATCACTGTATCCTCGTCTTTTAGATTGATCGCGGCGAGTGGACGTGAATAGCGCTGAACTTGATAAAGCTGTAAAGAGCTCTTCTTTACAATCCCGTTTTTTGTGATAAAAAGAAGATAATTCTCTTTCTTAAAATCTTTTACAGACAGTGCTTTAATGATTTCTTCATCCTGCTCGATTGGAACAATGCCGGAAATATGCTGCCCAAGGTCTTTCCACCGGATATCAGATAGTTCATGAACCGGTAAATAAATGAAGTTTCCTCTGTTTGTAAACAGGAGGAGCGTGTCGGTCATATTCAATTCTTCCTGCAGCAGCAGCCTGTCCAGTTCTTTCATCGCCAAATCCTGCCCATTGGAAGCAGAGAATGAGCGGATACTTGTTCTTTTGACATAACCGTCTTTTGTGACGGTCACCATCACATCTTCATTGGGTATCATTACTTCAAGGTTAATTTTAATTTCTTCAATTTCTTCTTCAATAAGAGTCCGTCTCTCATCCGCATATTTCTTCTTGACCGACTTTAACTCTTTTTTAATGATACTTAACAGCTTTTTTTCACTCTCCAATACAGCATTTAACTGGTTTACTAGTTGCTGTAACTCTTCTGCTTCCTTCTGAAGCGCAGTGATGTCTGTATTGGTTAAACGATATAACTGCAAAGAGACGATTGCTTCTGCCTGTTTTTCTGAGAACTGAAAGCTCTCGATCAGGTTGTCTTTTGCATTTCGCTTATCTTTCGATGCCCTGATCGTTGCAATGACTTTATCCAGAATCGAAAGGGCTTTTATTAACCCTTCCACAACATGCTGGCGCTCAAGTGCCTTTTCAAGCTCGTAGCGTGAACGGTTGGTAACCACTTCTTTTTGATGTTGAATATATGAATCCAGCAAATCTAAGATACCCATGAGTTTTGGTCTTTGATCCTGGATGGCCACCATATTAAAATTATACGTAACTTGCAATTCGCTGTTTTTAAATAAATAGTTCAAGACACCGTCCGCATCGATGTCCCGTTTTAATTCAATAACGATGCGAAGCCCCGTCCGGTCTGTTTCATCCCTGACTTCGGCAATGCCTTCAAGCTTTCTGTCCAATCTGAATTCATCAATCTTTTTCACCAGATTGGCTTTATTCACTTCATAGGGGATTTCAGTAATGACAATTTGCTGTTTTCCGCCCCTGACAGGTTCAATATCCGTTTTCCCTCTGACGACAATTCTCCCTTTTCCTGATTCGTATGCTTTCTTGATTCCGTCAATCCCTTGAATGATCCCCCCTGTCGGAAAATCAGGACCTTTAATAACAGTCATTATATCTTCAACCATGCAGGAAGGCTTTTCAATCCTCATGATGACCGCATCAATCACTTCGCCTAAATGGTGCGGGGGTATGTCAGTTGCATAACCTGCTGAGATACCGGTCGATCCGTTGACAAGCAGGTTGGGGAATCGTGCAGGCAGGACAGTCGGCTCCGAAGAGGTATCGTCAAAGTTTGAGATAAATTCAACAGTTCTTTTGTCAATATCCCTGAGTAATTCTGATGATAACTCAGACAGGCGGGCTTCCGTATACCTCATGGCGGCTGGAGGATCACCGTCCACACTCCCGTTGTTTCCGTGCATTTCAACAAGTATGTTTCGCACTTTCCAATCCTGGCTCAATCTGACCATCGCTTCATAAACGGAGGTGTCTCCGTGCGGATGGTAGTTCCCGATGACGTTTCCAACAGTCTTTGCAGATTTTCTGAAACCTTTATCGGCAGTATTCCCCTCTACGTGCATAGCATATAGAATTCTTCTTTGAACAGGTTTTAAGCCATCGCGGGCATCGGGCAATGCCCGGTCTTGGATAATATACTTACTGTAGCGCCCAAATCGGTCGCCGAGTACTTCTTCAAGGGGTAAATCTTGAAATCTTTCTATTGCTGTCATGAGATTACAGTTCCCCCTTCTTCCAGCGTAATATTTGCATTATCTAAAATATTCATGTCATCCTGCAGACCGAATTGGACATTTTTCTCAATCCATTTCCTCCGCGGTTCTACTTTATCCCCCATCAGTGTACTGACCCGCTTCTCAGCACTTGCTGCATCATCAATCAGTACACGGATAAGCGTTCTCGTTTCCGGGTTCATAGTCGTCTCCCAGAGCTGGTCGGGGTTCATCTCGCCGAGGCCTTTATACCGTTGGAGTATATAGCCTTTTCCAACTTTCTTGGTGACTTCGTCCAATTCATCATCCGTCCAGGCATATTCTATGACTTCTTTCTTTCCGGATCCCTTGCTTACTTTATACAATGGAGGCAAAGCAATGAATACTTTCCCGGCTTCCACCAGTGGTTTCATATAACGGTAGAAAAACGTCAAAAGCAGAACTTGGATATGGGCTCCGTCCGTATCTGCATCGGTCATAATAATAATTTTGTCATAGTTGATATCTTCAAGATTAAAGTCGGGCCCAACTCCGGCGCCAATTGTATGGATGATTGTATTAATTTCCTCATTTTTAAAAATATCTTCCAGTTTGGCCTTTTCTGTGTTAATTACTTTCCCTCTCAGTGGCAGCACTGCCTGGAAACGGCGGTCACGCCCTTGCTTAGCAGACCCTCCAGCGGAATCACCTTCCACAAGGTACAGCTCGTTCTTGTTCGGGTTTTTTGATTGCGCAGGGGTCAGCTTGCCGGATAACAAGGCTTCTCCGCGCTTCCGGCGCTTTCCGCTTCTCGCATCCTCTCTCGCTTTCCTGGCAGCTTCTCTCGCCTGTGCAGCTTTAATCGCCTTTTTAATAAGAAGAGAACTGACAGTTGTATTTTCAGCGAGAAAGTACGATACATGTTCTGAAATAATGGATTCAACTGCTGATCTGGCCTCTGCGGTTCCCAGTTTGCCTTTCGTCTGCCCCTCAAATTGGAGCATATGTTCAGGTACCCGGACGGACACAATAGCTGCCAGTCCTTCCCGGATGTCTGAGCCCTCCAAATTTTTATCCTTTTCTTTCAGCATTCCGGTTTTCCGTGCATATTCATTGAAAACTCTCGTAATTGCCGTCTTTGCTCCTACCTCATGAGTCCCGCCGTCTTTCGTCCGGACGTTGTTTACAAAGGAAAGGATGTTTTCTGAAAACCCGTCATTGAACTGAAAGGCAAACTCCACTTCAATGTCACTTGCTTTCCCTTCTATAAATACAACCGGATGAAGAACATCCTTCTCTCCATTCAGGTATTCCACAAAGGCTTCAATCCCGTTTTCATAGTAAAACACTTCCTGGTAGCCGTTCCGCTCGTCTATAAGCTCGATGGTCAGTCCCTTTAACAAAAAGGCGGACTCCCTTAATCTGCTGCTTAATACTTCGTAATTAAACGCAGTAACGCTAAAAATGGTTGGATCCGGCTTAAAATGGATGGTGGTACCTGTCAGCCTGGTTTTCCCGATCCGTTCAAGCGTTGTCTCAGGTATCCCTCCATTGTGAAATCTTTGCTCATAGATATAGCCGTCTCTTTTGATCGTAACAACAAGCCATTCCGACAGGGCATTTACAACTGATGCACCAACTCCATGAAGGCCGCCGCTCGTTTTATAGCCGCCCTGCCCAAATTTACCGCCTGCATGAAGAACGGTGAGAATCACTTCTGTTGTAGGCCTTCCGGACTGATGCATGCCTGTCGGCATCCCTCTGCCCCTGTCTTCTACGCTGACACTTTGATCTTTATGAATGGTAACGGTAATTTTATCACCATGTCCTGACAAAGCTTCATCTACTGAATTATCTACAATCTCATATACTAAATGATGAAGCCCTCTGGCATCCGTAGACCCTATGTACATCCCGGGGCGTTTACGCACCGCCTCCAGCCCCTCCAGAATCTGGATCGAGTCATCATTGTAGTCTGTCATTATCGTATTTTCAGCCATACTACTTCCCCTTTCATAGGGCTTTTAACGCCGTCAAAAACATCTGTTCGTATTTATCATAACACATTAATAAAAGCATGTCTTATTGTATATCTCTCCGATCCCTTTTGGCAAATGAGCAAAAAGAAAATATAGGGCAGCCCCAGGCAAAACTGAAGTTCCCCGACAGCTTCCAACTCTAATCATTGCTAAAAAGAGAATTCAATAGCTTCCAGAACAGAAAAGAAACGTATATTCACAGCGTTCGCAGCTTCATTCATTATATACAAACGTAACTGATAATAAAAAACAAGCGCAGGCGTGCGCTTGTTCCTTATTTCGTCAGAGCATGTTCTACTTTGATGCATCGATTCATGATCACCGTATAACCTTTATCTTTCAAAAATTGATACGCTTCCTCATTCTCAACGCCAAGCTGTGCCCAAAACACATCCGCATCCATGTCATCGAACTCTTTCGCCAACTCCGGAAGAAATTCAGATCGTCTAAATATGTTGACAATATCCACATGTCCTTCAATATCCTTTAGCGAAGGAACCGCTTTTATCCCAAACACCTCATCGACCATAGGGTTCACAGGTATGATGTCATATCCGGCTTCCTTCATTGCTTCCGAGACCATATAAGAAGTCCGTTCGGGTTTATCACTGAGACCCACTACAGCTATACGTTTTGCTTTCTTTAAAATATTTCCGATTTCTTCTCTGGATGGATTTTCAATGGCCATAATCATCCTCCTAATTTGCATGATTTGACTCTATCGTATGTTACGTACTCCTTTCATGCAAGTGCGATCTCTTAAGACAGCAAGAATTTTTGCTCATTTTCCAAAATCTCATGGTACAATAAAAAGCGATAGTTGTCATATTTCACCAAAAAGGGGCAGGATTTATGCTTTATGTCATCATGTTTATTTTAGCTTATGTGATCGGCTCCATTCCTTCTGGTCTCATCATCGGGAAGCTTTTTTATGGAATAGATATTAGAGACCACGGAAGCGGAAATCTGGGGGCCACTAATACCTTCCGCATACTCGGAAAGAAAGCAGGGATTGCAGTAACGATTGCAGATATATTAAAAGGGACCATAACGGTTTTTTTCCCCGCGTGGTTTGGCCTTCCCGTTCACCCGCTGCTGGTAGGAATGTTTGCGGTTATCGGACATACATTTCCCGTCTTTGCGAAATTCCGGGGCGGAAAAGCAGTTGCCACTTCTGCCGGAGTTCTGCTTGGTTATAACTTCATGCTTTTTGTAGTTTTGGTGGCCGCTTTTTTGCTTACTCTCAAAGTATCTAAGTACGTATCACTTTCTTCTATGACTGCTGGTATTTTTGGACTGATCTACAGCCTGATCCTTCAGGATTGGCCGCTTGTCATCGTGGTGGCAGCCCTTGAAGTCTTTGTCATCTACCGCCATAGAGAGAATCTGAAGAGGATTCGCAATAAGACAGAACCGAAGGTCAAATGGATTTAAATAAAAAACTTCATAAAAAGGAAAGAAAATGAATTGAAAAAAACACTCGTTACAGTGAGCATTCTAGTGATCGCACTTTTCCTGATGTGGTCAGCCAACAGCAGGACCTCCCCCAAAAAAGATGTGGCATCTTTTTCATTCCATGCGGAGAGGGACCATTCGATCCAAACAAAAGACTATGCAACAGAGGCAGTTATAGGGGGAATAGGCGATATTCTCATTCATGATACTGTATATGAGGATGCCAAAACCGAACAAGGTTATGACTTTACTTCTATGTTTTCTCCTGTAAAACCTACATTGCAAAAACCTGATTTGCTGATTGCCAATCAGGAATCTGTACCCGGGGGCGAGTCCCTTGGAATTTCTACATATCCCACATTTAACAGTCCGTATCAAATTGTTGACGCGCTGATGGATAGTGGGGTCGATATGGTAACAGCAGCAAACAATCATTCTCTTGACAAAGGACAAGAGGGTATATTGAAAGCCATATCCTATTATGAGTCGAAAAACTTGCCCTACACTGGGATGTACAAAAGTCCAGAGGACAAAGCAGACATGCGCATCGTGGATGTCAACGGAATTAAGTTTGCTATTCTTGCATATGCAGAGCACTTCAATGGCATTCCTGTACCAGCAGAAAAAGAGTATTTAGTCAGTCCGCTTGAAAAAGATGCCATATTGGCCGATATAGCCAAGGCGGAATCCAAGGCGGATGTCGTTGTCCTTGCTGTCCATTGGGGAGATGAATATGTCCGGGAGCCTAACAACAATCAAAAAAAGCTGGCACAGGAATTCATTTATAACGGTGCTGATATTATACTTGGGCATCATCCTCACGTTCTGCAGCCAATGGAAATGATAAAACAAAAAGATGGCGGCGAAGGATTGGTCGTTTATTCCCTCGGAAACTTTCTATCCGGTCAAATATGGGATTTTAAGGATATTGGCGGAATGGTCGAAATATTGGTGGAAAAAAGAGTGACAGGCAGCCAAGTCCATGTTTCTCTAAAGGACATAGAATTTCATCCAACTTTTACAGCCAGCAAGGGGTTTAGAAATTACCAAATTTACCCTTTGGATGAAGCAAACGCAAAGGGATTTACGAACGAAAGTAAAGCCAGTATCCGTCAATTTATGCAAATCCCTTGATATTTGTTCACCTCTTCTTTATTGTGAGGATGAACCTGTCAGGGACAAAGAGGTGAATCCTATGGAGATCAAAGTCACAGATCGTGCATTGGAATGGTTTCAGGATGAGATGTTTTTAGAAAAGGGAGAATCGGTCAGGTTTTATGCCAGGTACGGAGGTTCAAGCCCTCTTCAGGAAGGTTTCTCCCTCGGGATGAATAAAGAAGAGCCGATGGATCCGGGAGTCGTCCAAAATAAGGATGGCTATACATTCTTTATTGAAGAACATGATCTTTGGTATTTCAAGGAACATGATCTGATTGTGGATTATGATGAAAAAATGGATGAAATTGCATATCGCTATGAACAAGGAGAGTAAAGCCGGGGAAGAAATTTAATCCTTCCCCGGCTCTTTTTTATGCATTAAACGAGTTAATTGAGCAAGCTTTCCCTCTTTTTCTAAAATGTATAGCTGTTTTTCTCCCAACAAGTCAAAATGGGAATATCCATCCTTACGCAAATGAATCCACTCTTTTTTCAGGCCATACCCGGCACCCCAGTCAGCCAGTTTATCCAGATCTTTACACCCCACTTTTGTTACGGTATTCAGATTTGGAAAACGGTCGTCTACCCAAAAATGTGTGATAAAAGCGATGCTTCCTTGATCAATGGAGGCTTTCCATCTTTGCAATTCCTTCCTTGAAATCCCGAAAGCCATGTCAGCTCTCCTGAAGCTCTTGCTTTTTCATTGCTTTTTCATAAGCCTTGTGCCACTCGGGAAACATTTTCTTCAGGCGAACCGGCTTGAAGGTCTCTTTCTTCACGCACACGTGGGTAGTCGAGCCCGTAACCGATACTTCTCCTTTTTGATTATGAATTTCGTAGCCGTACACTACTTTAAACCCGTCATATGATTCAATCCAAGTATGTATGATGGCTTCTTCCCCGTAAGTAAGCGGCTTTTGATAAGAAACCCGAACATCCAATACGGGTGCAAGAATCCCGCTATTCTCCATTTGTGCGTAGGAAAATCCCAAATCTTTGATCAGCTGTGTTCGTCCCAGCTCCATCCAAATAATATAATTCGAATGATGGACAATGCCCATTTGATCGGTTTCAGCGTATCGCACTTCAACTGATGTTTTAGAAACTTTCATGAAACCACCCCGACAAAAGTTATGTACCCTCTCTATTTTAACACTGTCCGAGAACATGAAGTAAGAAAAATGTTTTGCGCATGCAAAAAGCCGGCTGCAGCCGGCTTGAATTAATGATACTTATTTTGTCGGGCAGCTGCTTCATCCTTGATCTCTTCGCGCATGCCTTCAATAGATTCTCTTCTCCGCTCATTTTTCTGCTCAATTTCCGCCTTCTGTTTTTCATTGGAAAACTCCATGGTTTCTTCTGCTCTTTCCATATTTTCTATCGTATTATGGACCATTTCCTGGAGCTTTTCCACGTTATCACTGCGGTCATCCGGTTTCGGCCTGTTATCTGCCATGTCAAAGACCCCCCTTAAAATTGTTGTTATTCTCCTTTTGTTTGGATCACATGAGGCTTACGCCCAGTCTTGTCTGCCATTTTCTTACCTTTGTTCGCATCTGCAGCAACCGGTTTTTCCCCCAGATGATCCGGTTGGAAGTTTTCTTGGCTTCTTTTAGGATTTCCCATCACACTCTCCCCCTTCAATAACATTGTTTCCTGAGGAGGGAAAAATATGAGCTGATTATCCGATTTTCCCTTTTTTCAGATGTTTTTCTTCCAAACGGTTTTCAATGATTTCTAATGCCGAAAGATCTTTCAAGAGTTCCGCTTTATTTTCTTCGACTAAATTCACAAATGTTTTTCTTCTCATTCTTCTCAAAATGATCACTCCTTTGTATAGTCATGTCCTTTTCCGGTGATAATTAAACCAATTTTCTAACTTCTCCATTTGAAACTGGCTAAAAAGCTGGTCCATTGACACTTTCGGAACACGAAGGAATAAGAAAAAACCCCGCCATTTCGACGAGGTTCATACGATCTATTCGGCAAGCTTGGAACGAAGGACCATTGGCAGAATACCGCCGTTTCGATAGTAGTCAATTTCCACGACAGAATCAAAACGTACGACTGCCTCAAATTCTTTTTTCGTGCCGTCTTCTGATATGGCTGTGACTTTTACAAGATCACGGGGCTTAACCTTTTCATCAATCTGTACATGAATGACTTCTTTGCCTGTTAAGCCAAGAACTTCTGCGTTCTCACCCTTTTTAAATTGCAATGGAAGTACACCCATCATCGCAAGATTAGATCGGTGGATACGCTCGTAGCTTTCAGCAATAACTGTTTTGATTCCAAGAAGGGAGGTCCCTTTTGCTGCCCAGTCACGGGATGATCCCATTCCGTAATCTTTGCCCGCAATAACAACCAGACCAGTTCCGTCTTCTTTATATTTCATGCATGTATCGTACATGGAGCCCACTTCTCCTGTAGGCCAATAAGTGGAGTAGCCGCCTTCAGTACCGGGGGCAATCTGATTCCTGATTCGAATATTGGCAAATGTGCCGCGCATCATGACTTCATGATTTCCTCTACGTGAACCGTAGGAGTTAAAGTCACGCGGCTGAACACCATGCTCAAGCAGATATTTTCCTGCAGGAGTATCTTTTCCGATAGCACCAGCCGGAGAAATATGGTCTGTTGTCACAGAATCACCAAATTTGCCGACGACACGCATATCTTTTAACGGCTTTATGGTAGCAAGCTCTTTGGATAAGTTCTCAAAGAACGGCGGATTTTGAATGTACGTTGAGTCATCATTCCAGTTGTAAAGCGGTTCATTGCTTGTTTTTATTTCGTTCCAACGCTTATTGTCGCTGAATACGTGCTCATATTCCTTACGGAACAACTCAGGTGTCACTGTCTTTTTAACCGCTTCGGCAACTTCTTCTTTGCTGGGCCAAATATCCTTCATGAAGACGTCATTGCCGTCTTTATCTTTACCGATCGGCTCTGTTGACAAATCAATATCCACAGTTCCCGCAAGCGCATAAGCAACAACAAGCGGCGGCGAAGCAAGATAGTTTCCTTTTACAAGCGGGTGAATGCGTCCTTCAAAGTTACGGTTTCCGGAAAGAACAGACGTAACAAGAAGGTCGTTTTCAATAATGGCTTTTTCAATTTCATCCTTTAATGGACCGGAATTTCCGATGCAAGTCGTACAGCCGTATCCTACAAGGTCGAACCCAAGTTTGGACATATACGGCATCAAGCCTGCGTCACGCAAATAACCTGTTACGACTTTTGAACCCGGCGCCAAAGATGTTTTAACATATTTCGGCACATGAAGCCCTTTTTCGACGGCTTTTTTAGCAAGAAGTCCGGCCCCTAACATGACATATGGGTTAGATGTATTTGTACAGCTTGTAATTGCCGCAATCGCGATAGCACCTGTCTTCATCACTTCTTCAGAGCCGTCCGAAAATTGCACCTTTGCTTCTTTTGTAATTTCTGCAGGATCCAAGCCAAAGCTTTGGTTGCTGACCGGTGCACTCAAAGCTTCTTTGAATGTGCTCTTCATCTGAGAAAGTGGAATAAGATCCTGCGGACGTTTTGGACCCGAAAGATTGGCTTCAATCTCAGAAAGATTGATTTCGACAATATCTTTGTAGACAGGCTCCTCTTTATCGACTGTGAAGAACATATCATTTTCACGCAGGTATTTTTCTACAAGCTTCACTTGTTCCTCAGGACGGCCTGTCAGGCGAAGATAATTTAATGTCTCATCATCTACAGGGAAAAATCCGCATGTAGCACCGTATTCCGGAGCCATATTAGCTACTGTAGCGCGATCGGCAAGAGGTAATGTGGCAACGCCGTCTCCAAAGAATTCAACAAACTTGCCTACTACCCCGTGTGTGCGCAATACATTCGTTACTTTTAATGCCAAGTCTGTTGCCGTAGCACCGTTCGGCAATTCACCTGTCAGTTTCACGCCTACGACTTCAGGAATCGGGAAGTAAGAAGGCTGGCCAAGCATTCCTGCTTCTGCTTCAATACCGCCGACACCCCATCCAAGGACACCGATACCATTAATCATCGTCGTGTGGGAATCCGTACCAACTAAAGTATCAGGAAATGCTTCATAATCTCCATCCGGAGTTTCAATGGAGTGAACCACATTTGCAAGATATTCCAGGTTTACCTGGTGAACAATTCCAGTTGCCGGAGGCACTGCACGATAGTTATTAAAAGCTTTTTGAGCCCAGCTTAGGAACTCATAGCGCTCGGCATTTCTCTCAAACTCATAATCCATATTTACTTGCAAAGCTTGAGGGGATCCATACGTATCAACCTGTACGGAGTGGTCAATGACCAAATCAACAGGTATTTCAGGGTTTATTTTCTCCGCGTCTCCCCCAAGATCTGCCATTGCTTTTCTGAGGGCTGCCAAATCAACCACTGCCGGAACCCCCGTAAAGTCTTGCAATATCACGCGTGAAGGCTTGAATGGGACTTCCCCATCCTGAACTTCTCCGGTAGCCCATTTCGCTAAGTTTTCAACATGCTCTTTTGTAATCACACGGCCATCGTATTGTCTCAAGACAGATTCCAATAGCACTTTAATGGAATATGGCAAACGTGAGATAGATGCCACACCTGCTTCTTCCAATGCCGCCAAACGATAATAATGGTATCGTTTGCCGTCAAGTTCAAAAGAAGAGCGGGCTTTAAAAATGTCGTTTTTTGTTTCTGCCATTTCAATTACCCCTTTTGATCATAGTTTCTCTCTCCGACCAACATCTGCCAACCCCTGTACAGAATTGGCTCTGTTCACATATTTATCATATTACATTACTGGACATAAGTAAATAATAAGAAAGTTATTGAATACGATAACTAATTCTTATCAACAGACTTGCTATCAATCTAAAAAACATCAAAGCCTAGAGATTTTTTGCAATCTGCCTGCCTTCCCTTCAAAACAATCAGAGAACATCATGTCCGATGGGATGATCAAAAAATGTTTATCCTTTCCTTCTGCAGGAAATAATATAACCAAGGCAATATACCAGAAGCCAAAACTATTAATTTTACTAGAAGGAGATGATGGGTGATGAGTTTTATCTTATACCTGATTATTGGTGGAATCATAGGTTGGTTAGCAGGATTAATTTTGGGAAAAGATGTACCCGGAGGAATTATAGGTAATATTATAGCTGGTATAGTCGGTGCATGGATTGGCGGAGCGTTATTTGGAGATTGGGGGCCGACGGTGGCAGGCATGGCCATTGTTCCTGCGCTCATTGGTTCGATTATCCTTGTATTGGTCCTCAGCCTTATCATGGGCGCTGTTTCGAAAAGCAGATAATTGTTGGTTATTGCCTTATGGACGGGAGCTGACAGCTCCCGTTTTATGTTCGATTTTTTGAAATTTCTGAGCAAAATAAAGTACTTCTTCTACATACTGTTCACTGTGATTATAGGCAAAAACAGCTTTTTCTATATTTCCGTCAGCAGCTCCATTTTTGGCCAAGTAATGGGCTGCTGTAAAAATAGAATCTTCAATATCCCAAGGATCCGCTATACCATCACCATTGGCATCTACGCCATACCCGCCGTACTTTTCAATAATATCCGGATCTGTTTTTTCATGCTCAGGAATATTTCCGGCCCCCAGCCCTTCACATGTTGGATGTGACCATCCCACAAAAGTACATGGCATAAACTGCATATGACCCTCTGCCCCTACCGGAGAAATCATCGGCTCCATTGTTGAAAAAATGGTTTCAACCCGGTGATGTGCAGCCAGTAAATACCATGGAACACCGTATTCACGTTCAGCTGCTTTATATATAGGAATAAATTCTGCGGGAACTTCACTGCGGAGAAAATCCTCTTCTTCATTTTGATTGGCGTCCAAATATGAAATAAGGAGCAAAAAGAATACAAAAGGAATGAGGAGCATAAGCAAAACCCTGCGTTTTCTCAGATCTTGGCGCTTTTTTCCCACAGGTATGGATTTGCTTATATTTTTCATGTTCTACTCTCCTTCACATGGCACGCACAGCAGATAAACGTTAAGACAGGGGTGCGTCTTTATATTCCATTATCGGAAAGTTACTGTTTCTTTGCAAGATCATTTAATCAGAAACACCCTGTTCATAAAATAAAATGATTTTTCCGTTATTTAATTCATCCGCATACCTTTCAGCCTCCTCCTCGTCTAATCCGGATGTTATCAGCAGGTCTTTTACATTTTCATGGGATTTTCCTTCAATCCAAGATGCCAAAGGACCAGCGGCAATGATAGGTCCCAGTCCCGGAACAGTCAGCCCCGGCACAGCAAAACCTCCGCTGATTCCTGTCAGAAAACCACTGATGATTCCATAAGCCTCTTCGCTTGCAACAGGTGTTTGATGCACATGAGTTTCTCTTTCGATCATATCAGCT
This sequence comes from Siminovitchia sediminis, assembly GCF_042680885.1. Taxonomy (NCBI): domain Bacteria; kingdom Bacillati; phylum Bacillota; class Bacilli; order Caryophanales; family Bacillaceae; genus Siminovitchia; species Siminovitchia sediminis. The sequence goes on from NZ_JBHUEO010000017.1 coordinate 81,344, forward strand.
TTAGACCGATCCACGGATAATATTGAAAAGTTTTCTTCACTAAACCCTTCCAAGAGAAAAGTCTTAATTACGTTGATGACTTCTTCTTCAGATGCATATACGCCTATCAATCCCCTATTCATCATGATTCCTCCTTTCCAATATCGTACCCCCATTTCATTTGAAATAAAACAAAAGACCTCACCGGAAAAGGTCAGGTCTCTCATCAGAAGTTTATTCATTTAACACAGTGATTTTAACTTTCTTGACACCAAATTGAAGGGCATCGGATTTAGATGGAACAAAAACATCAATTTTGTTTCCTTTGATCGCTCCTCCAGTGTCACCGGCAATAGCTGTTCCATATCCTTCGACGTGCACCTTGGAGCCAAGAGGAATCACAGACGGATCCACTGCAATGACTTTTTGGCCAGGATTGGAACGAAGATCGATACCTGTCGCTGTCACGCCTGAGCAGCCGTTGCAATATGCTGTATAGGCAGTTGCAGTTACCGTCATTTCTTTTCCTTCAGCTTTTGTATCGGCAGTTGTAGCTTGTGCCGCTGGAGCTGCCGGTTGCTCAGGCTTTGGTTGAGCTGTTTCTTTTTGCACCGGCGCTGGTACAGAAGCAGGTGCTGGCGCAGCAGCCTGGGCCGGAACGGCATTTGTGGAATCGGGTGTCCCGTTAACAGCCAGCTCCTGGCCCGGATGAATAAGATCCGAAGAAAGCTGATTCCAAGCCTTTAATTGATTCACTTGAATTCCATAAGCTTGGGAGATTTTCCATAACGAATCCCCCGCCTTAACAGTATAAACTTCTTTATTATTGTCTACATTTCCTGCAGTTGGTTCAGAAATATGTAGCTGCTGTTTTGGAAAAATGATATTGCCGGAAAGGTTATTTAACGATTGCAATTCCTCAACCGTCGTACCGTGTTTTTGAGAGATACTCCAGAGCGAATCTCCTTGCTGTACCTCATAGGTTGCAGCAGATGCTGATACCCCTCCTGCCATAGCCCCTGCCATGACGGCTCCTGTAAAAAATGCAAAGATCTTCTTTCTCATTTTTGTTCCTCCCTTTTTTGTTAGTCGGAAATCGCTAACGATGCCTACTCTAACAGAGGAACATATCAAACCAATAACAGAACTGTTTATGTTCTATTACATTTCTATGTCATGCTGTTACATTCGTCACCATCCGATAGACTTAGATAAATGACTCCAATCCGGGACAATTGTCACCTGTCCATATCGACACCATGCTTTAATCTTTTGGATGACCTTAACGATGCCTGACTGCCGGAAAATGCCGTACATGCGATGACTGCGATGAATAGAAAACTTGAGATCTGAAATAATTGTCCCGTATTCACAAACAAAGCAACAATACCAAAAACTAGACCGCTGGCCCCGATTCCCACATCAATAGCTGAATAAAACATACCATTGGCAACGCCCCTCCTCTCATTTGGGGTTTTTGCAAGCACCCAGGCTTGAAGAGCCGGAAGCAATGAACCGTATCCTGCCCCGAATAAACAACCGGACACTGCGATCCCCACCCAACTGGCAGATAAGGATAATGTCCACATGGACACGAATGCAAGGGCTGCACAAATAATCACCAAAAGCTTAGGCCCTTTACGGTCAAACCATTTTCCTGTAATGGGCCGTACCAAAGTCGCTATTGCGGCATTTAATAAATAAAAGAGGAAAATTTGTTCAATACCCCGCTCCTCAGAAAATATGACAATAAATGTAACGATGGTTCCATAGCCAAACGTAGCCATCAGTGTAATAAAGGCAGGGAATATTGCCGATTTCTCAATCAGTGATCCAGAGATCGAAAAACGGATGTTTTGTTTATCTGCTTTTTTTATGCTTTCAGGAGTTTCATATTTTATGATGGAAAAAAAGAAAAGTGCAATGGCTCCCAAAATGGCAGATATGGTAATTAAAGCCCCAAAAGTATAGTTTTGATATACATAGATGCCCAGACTGGGTGCGATGATCATACCAACTGTAATAGCAAGCCCGAAATAACCCATCCCCTCCCCGATCCTGTCGTTGGGAACGAGATCCACCGCTGCGGTTCCATTAACAGTGGAAGACCATCCCCACATAAAGCCATGAATTAAGCGAAACAGCAAAAGAATCATGACCATCTGGGTGAATGGGTACAAAATAGTGACAAACAGCAGGCCGCAAGCTCCAATGAGTATGAGCCTCCGCCGTTGGCTGAACTCCAGCAGATACCCGATATACGGCCTGATTAAAATCGCTCCGATTGAAAATACCATTGTGATCAGGCCTACTTCGAATCCTGAGGCGCCCATGGCTTTTACATATGGGGGCAATGTTGGAATAAGCATCTGGAAGCTCATGAAAACAAAAAAATTAGCGAGAACAAGCAATGTAAATGATTTTGTCCATAATTTGCTTTTTGGAACATGGGTTTCTTTTCTCATTTGTTTCACCCCAAGAAATACATTACGATACTGACTCTTCTAACATATAAGGAAGTCTGCCATTTTACAAGCATAATATTTCGGTTTTCGAAACTATTCACAAAAAAGAGACCGGCTCAAGATGAGCCAGCCCTTTTTATTGTGAAAGGAAGAAAAAAACTATTCTCGTATATTTGTATTAAAATAGTAGACGTACCGGCCCGAAGGACAAGATGTTCTTGTGCAACGCACTATAAGAGGAGCCCCCTATTAAAGGTTTCCGCCATCCACAGTGCTTCTCATTGCTGGACATTTACAGCCCCAAATGCATTTTTTAACAGCTGCTGCGCAGCCCATTTGGGATTTTCAGCTCTTGTTATGGCCGATATGACCGCTATGCCGTCAAGATCGTATTCCTGTAATTGGCCGGAATTCTCTATATGAATACCTCCGATGGCCACTACCGGTATGGATACGGCATCGATTATACGGGCCAGCATTCCTTCTGGAAGCCGATCCGCATCAGCTTTGGATGATGTTGGAAAAACGGAGCCGACTCCAATATAATCCGCCCCTTTTTCTTCTGCCAAAACAGCTTCTTCTTCGTTATGGGCAGAAATGCCGATCATCATCGAATCAGGTACGATTTGTTTGACGACATCTAATGGGAGGTCACTTTGCCCCAAATGAATACCGTTTGCCCCTACAGCCAGAGCAATGTCTGCACGGTCATTGATGACCAGCGGTATGGAGAGCTCATCAAGAAATTTTTTTAAAGATAACGCCTTCTCGTAAAAAGATTTACTGTCAAGATTCTTTTCCCTTAATTGGACGATCCCAGCGCCTCCTGCTGCGGCATCTTTAATGATAGTCATGAGCTGCTGCAGGGGCATATCTTCCTCAGTTACTAAATATAATTGATGTTTGTTGTTATACTTCATACTTTTAAATCCTTTCAAATCGATACATTGTGTTAAGGAGAAGCAGATAAGCTGTTGTTCAGTGAATGATGTTTCATCCTTTCATCTTCATTCTTCACATCATAAAAAGGGTGAAAATGGTGTGCCGGTCCATGGCCATGTCCAATGTCAAGACTTTTCTCTATAGCCCGGGTAATATAATCTTTTGCGATTTGAATGGCTTCCGGCATACTTGCCCCTTTCGCCAACTGGGCTGTGATGGCAGATGAAAGCGTACATCCAGTTCCGTGCACATTTTTTGTTTCGATCCTTCTTCCCTGAAAAACTTTAAATTCATTTCCGTCATAAAATACATCCGTGGGATCCCCTTTTAAGTGTCCTCCCTTAATCAGGACAGCTTCCGGCCCTTTTGAAAGAATCTTCCTGCAAGCTTCATACATATCCGATTCCGATTGTATACGGTTCCCCGTTAATACTTCTGCTTCCGGAATATTTGGTGTGACAAGTGAAGCCATTGGAAGCAGAAGGTTTGATAGTGTCGCCACAGCCTCCTTTTCGAGTAAGTGGTGGCCACCTTTCGACACCATGACAGGATCAATGACAAGATATTTGGGTTGATAAACTTTCAGCGTATCTGAAACTGTCTGAATAATATCGGAATTCCCTAACATTCCTATTTTAACAGCATCTACATCAATATCTTCAAACACGGCCGCGATTTGATCCCGGATGACAGACAAATCGATGTTTTGGACAGATCTGACCTCTACTGTATTCTGGGCTGTTACAGCAGTAATAGCAGACATTCCAAAGACACCACATGCAGAAAAAGTCTTAAGATCGGCCTGTATGCCGGCCCCTCCTCCAGAATCAGAGCCTGCAATGGTAAGTGCTGTTTTCATAAATGATCCTCCAGTCTGATGATTTATATATTGCAGTAAAACATAAAGTGAAGTCAAAATATTTAAAAAATAGAGTGAAGAGTTAGTTCTTAAAGAGTCTATCCCCTGCAAAAACCCTTTTACAGTTCCCAATTTTCCAGGCGATAATTCATATCCCAGAATAGGTATTCGTATTTGGATGTAATGATAAAATGCTTTTCAAGCTCTGCCAGTTCACGTTCCGGTTTACCCTCTGTCAGATCATTCAGCAGCTGAATCAACCACTCACCTAATGCACCAAATTGTTCGGAGGCATAGGTCTCAATCCACTTTTTATAAGGGTTCAATGATAATCCTTCACGATATCGCTCTTTTAAACGTCTGCCTGTTTCCGAATAATGCCATGCACAAGGAAGCAGTGCAGAAATTAATTCAGCCAAAGTGCCGTTGTGTGCCACGTTCAGCATGTATCTCGTATAAGCGAGATTTACCGGAGCCGGCTCTGTATCTTCTAACTCTTGGCGCGATATCCCAAATTCTTCAGCATATTGCCGATGAAGCTCCATTTCAAAATGTAAGTGTTCGTGCAGCAAATGGGCAAAACGGTTCATCGTTTCCACATCTTTGGCTTTTTGGACACCAATGGCAAATAATTTCACATAGTCAATTAAGTAAACATAATCCTGTTTCATATAGTAGATAAATTTTTGTTCATCCAGCGTCCCTTGTCCGATTTCTTGTACAAAAGGGTGTCTATAACTCTTCTCCCAAATCTCCTTGGCATTTTCATAAAGCCTGTCCGTAAACAACTTCTTTTCTACTTGCATCCATGAACAGCTCCTTTTAGTTATTGCCTCCCTTTTCGCCTATGTTTTAAGAAACACAAAAAAACCGCTCCCAACAGGAAGCGGCTGCGATATCGAAAAAACCAAAGATATACTCAGCCTGCTTCCCTACGCTGGCATAAACCAGATCAGGTTCAAAGGGTATCCATCAAAGATTTCTCTCAGCTTAACGCTCCCCTAGCAGACAAGATTATATATTTTTCATAAACTTACATAAACGAAAAGGAAGTTTCATCTATACGTCCACTATAGCATGAATCTTTAAAAAAGCAAGTCAGTTTATAAACAGACTCATCACATATACCATGAAAGGAATCGTGATTAATCCCAAGATGGTAGAAAAAACGGTTGTTAATGCCCCCATCTGTTCATCTGCAGAATACTTGGCAAACAAGATGGAAGCCAAAGTAATGGTCGGCATCATCGACTGGATGAGAACTGCTTGAATTAAAACTGTATCAATAGTAAAGAAATGAATCATAAAGATGGTGGCCATAGGTAACAAAATCAGTTTTACACCGATCGGCACCCACATATGCGGTACGGTTTGCCTTATATGTCCACGCTGCAGACCCATAATCATCATTCCAATATAAAACATGGCAAGCGGAGCAGCCAAAGCAGCCAGTCGGTCTGCCAAGCCGACTATGATTTGGGGAGGCTGTATTTAGAAATAAGCAACGAGCAGACCGGCCAGAATCGCTGCTGTCGGAATATTAACCATGGATTTTAAAGTGTGTAAAGCAAACTTTCGATTTTTTTGCAGTAAAATCACTCCGACGGTCCAAATCGTTACGTCCACACCTGCATCAAATATCGCTGCATACAAAGCTCCCTCAGGTCCCAACAATGCCGCACAAAGAGGAATCCCAATAAAACCGGTATTGCCCAGTCCAGAAAGAATAGCGATTTCTCTCCTGCGATTGGATTTTTGAAAAACTGCTGCGAAAACCCAGCCCAGTCCAATTCCGACAATATTGATCAAAATGGACAGCACAAAGACCAGAATGATCTTTTTAAACATTTCTCCATCCATATCCACTTGAAAGATACTGGATAAAATAATGCATGGCATAGCGATATTGACAATAATGGAAATAAAAAGATTTCTAGTTTCATGGTTTAAAGGCGAGGTCCTTGCCAATACGGCTCCAATAATGATCATCACTGTAATAATTAAAATAGATTGAACAACGATGGAAAGTTCCATTTTTCTCGCCCCCTGCTGGTGAAAAATAATTTAAACAGAAAAAAACGAAGAAAAGCACTGCACGCAGTAATAATGAGAGGAAATACTCTTCCCAATTTGCGGTACAATCACCTTTCTTCAAGATGTAAAAAAAATAGAAGTACATTTGATTCAAAGATAATTAAGATTAGTCCAGCTCAGACGGACAGGATATCTTTGTGCCGCCGATGCTGCAGGACATGACAGCTTGAGGCTGCCAGGTGCAATTTGACCGAGGTCGCAATCCTCATGTGTCGCGGCAGAAAAGCTGTTCCATCCACAATCATCGTAAAAGGCGGACGCCTTCCGCTTTCTCAACCGTTTAATTATACATAAAGTTTTTGCCAATACAACTGGTAAAAATGAAGAGTTTTATACAAGCTGTGGCAATTTTTTTGATTATGCCAGCTCTCTGATGAGAGAACGTTTTCAGTACCTTGTTTTTCATGACACAGGCATTTATTCAAAACTATTTTCATTTATGATCTTCAACCATTCTGCAGCCGCTTTGCACCCCATTCCATAATAGGGTGCCGGTGCTGATAATAAAGATTGGAGGGAAAGCAATCTCGAGAAAAGTGCATAATATTATTCAATGAATTCGGTTAATCTATTTGAGAACGGTCATTTTCAAAGGAGTTAACTATGGATTCTAATTTATTGGCAGTACTTATCGGAATATTTTTTGGCTCTATTTCCCGTATATTATTGCTTCGCACTGATTTCAGGCAGTATCCCACTTATCCGCAGGGACGAATTATTCACCTTTCTTTGGGATTCATCGCTGCCTTTATTGGGGCAGTGGCTGTTCCGGCTGTCCTGGAATCAAACTGGACCGCTGTTACCTTTTTGGGTCTGGCTGCAACTCAATTTAGGGAAGTCAGGAAAATGGAGAGGGAAACATTGACCAACATTGACTCGAGTGAATTAGTTAAACGCGGTACTCCATTTATAGAAGGAATGGCCCAAGCATTTGAAAGCAGAAACTACCTTGTTATGTTTACAGGATTATTGACCACTCTATTTTCTGTCTATTCACCCTGGGCAGGCGCTTTAGCTGGAATCATCATGCTTTTTGTCGTAAAACGGAATATGACCGGAAATAACCTGGCTGTTATTGCTGAGGTGACTGAGGCAGAAATACGATTTGAAGGCCCTCATCTATATGTTGGAGATATTCATATAAAGAATGTCGGATTGGAAGCGAGCAGAAAACTGATTTTACAAAGGGGGGTAGGTGCTATAATTACACCAAAAAATGAGAACAGCATTGTGACAATATCTAATCTTGGCCAAAGGCAGGCCATGCTCCACCAGGTAGCCAATGTCCTGGGGGTTTACTTGGATACAGGTGAACCTGATATTGTTCCCATATCCAAAAGAGACATGGATAATGGAAGAGTCGGTCTGTTTTTAATGCCCCAAGAAAAGGAATTCAGCCAAATTAAAAAAGTTCTCGATCAGGTTCCAGTGCTGGACAGCGCCATAAGATTGCCGGATGAAGCAAATAAAGGAAAGTAAGAGGAAATGTTTATGGCTGAAAGGGAGAATCAGAAAGTGGCAGAAAACCCGGATATTAAAGCAATCATTACTACTGATGAAAAACTTGTCATTCACAGCGGGGTCCCCGTTTTTTTATCAAAAAACCATGAGGAGCTTCAGAGTCTAAGCAAGAGCCTGGAAAGAATTTTGGATGCTTCCTCCCACGAAATAAATCGGGAAACCATGATTATCGTTGCCAGGTAAAATTGTAAACCGTCAGCAGCGGGTAAAGCACCTCTTTGAAAAATGTATGTCCCAATGAAGCGGCGGTTACGATCAGTTATTTATTGCTCCCCGTATTAAAAAACGCAAAACAGCGCTTGCACGATTCATCCTTCCTGATTTGTTGTTTATGAATCAGGAAGGATTGTTTTGAGATTTGTGTTGTTATCTTATAAGACCACTCAAGACAATTATTCCTGTAACAGAACGTGTCTTGTCGTATATAATGTTTTGCAAATGGAAAAAGGCAAATCAGGATAACCTCTATCCCCTTGTCCAATCTATATCTAATTAAACATGATTGTGTTTAGCTTGTATTTCTGCATCCATCATGGTAAAATCACAATCGACACTAAATGACACTATATTTGGTGATTCAGAGACTCTACAACACAATATATTGATAACTTGCAAGAGAAGGTGTCCATTTCGGACTTAATAGGGAATCCGGTGAAAATCCGGAACTGTCCCCGCAACTGTAAATGCGGACGAACGGGAAATACCACTGTCGATGACGGGAAGGTTCCCCAGTAGGATGATGCATAAGTCAGGAGACCTGCCGGATCTTGTTTGAGTTTCAATTCTTCGGGGATTGAGAAGATGAAACGATAGTGAAGATATTCCTGTTTTTCCTATCGTTTGATCCGCTCTTTTCCCCGAGAGCGGATTTTTTAATGGACCAAAACAGGAGGCAGATGAACATGTCCACATTCATTGTAAAAGAAAAAAATCGAAGCAAAGAGCTGTTTGACCTGAAACGACTGGAACGTTTTCTTCAAAGGGTCGCCGGGATAGAATCCCCCGAATATATTAAAAAAATAGCGAGAAACATTGAGTCTAAAGCCGAACTGCAAGCTGATAACCTTACAAGCCTGCTGATTCAGTCAGCGTTGGAAAACACAGATGAGTTAAACCCGCATTGGTCATTCCTGGCTGCCAAAATTTACTTGAATGATTTATATAAAAAAGCAGCTGAAAATCGTTCCTATGATAAGTCTGAGAAATATGGCGACTTTTACACATTGATTCGAATATTGAGTGAAAAAGGTATTTATTCTACCAGAATTTTGGAAAAGTACACTAAATTGGAAATCGATGAGCTTGGTAAGCTGATCGTTCCGGAAAGGGATTTACTGTTTGATTATACAGGTCTCCATACTCTAGCAACCAGATATTTGGCGGTGGATCACCATAAGCAGGTATTTGAGCTTCCTCAGGAGAGATGGCTGATCATTGCCATGTATTTAATGCAGGATGAGCCTTCTGATCAGCGTGATCTCCTCGTTGCAGAAAGCTATTGGGCACTGTCAAATCTTTACATGACAGTCGCCACCCCCACCCTTGCCAATGCGGGGCTTGCCCACGGCCAGTTATCCAGCTGTTTTATAGATACGGTGGAAGATTCATTGATTGGCATTTATAACAGCAATACAGACATTGCAAGACTTTCAAAAGACGGGGGCGGAATTGGAGTCTATATGGGAAAGGTACGGGCTCGCGGCAGTTCCATTAAAGGATTTAAAGGAGCTTCTTCCGGTGTGATCCCCTGGATCAAGCAATTGAATAATACCGCAGTCAGTGTAGATCAGCTTGGAAGAAGAAAAGGTGCCATTGCGGTTTATCTCGATGTATGGCATGCTGACATTCTCTCTTTTTTGGATTTAAAGTTGAACAATGGAGATGAAAGACAGCGGGCTCATGATATATTTACCGGTGTATGTCTTCCAGACCTTTTTATGGAACAGGTGGAACGCCGAGGAGATTGGCACTTGTTTGACCCTCATGAAGTGAAACAAGTGATGGGCTTTTCATTGGAAGATTTTTATGACGAGGAAAAAGGAGCAGGCTCTTTCCGAGAAATGTATCAACAATGCGTTCAAAACGAGAAACTGACGAAAAAAACAGTACCCGCCATACAAATTATGATTCGAATCATGAAATCTCAATTGGAAACAGGAACCCCTTTTATGTTTTACAGAGATCAAGTGAACCGCATGAATCCAAACAAACATCAAGGAATGATTTATTCCAGCAATTTGTGTACAGAAATTATGCAAAATATGTCCCCAACTACCCATTATGAAGAAACGGTTGATGGAGATACGATCATATCTTATAAAAAAGCAGGAGATTTTGTCGTATGTAACCTCTCCTCCATCAATCTCGGAAAGGCTGTAGATCCAGCCGGGGAAAACTGGGATATTTTGGAACGATTGATTCCTATCCAAGTCAGAATGCTTGATAATGTCATTGACTTGAATACGATTGATGTTAAACAGGCAGCCATAACAAATAAGAAATATCGTGCAATTGGTCTTGGAACATTTGGATGGCACCATCTGCTTGCTTTGAAAAACGTCGAATGGGAATCAGCTGAAGCCGTTCAGCTAGCGGATGAGCTATATGAGAAAATTGCACAACTTACGATCCGGGCAAGTGTTGAGCTCGCAAAGGAAAAAGGAGCCTATCCCCTCTTCGAAGGAAGCGATTGGCAGTCGGGAAAATATTTTGAAATACGGGGCTATACAGGGAAATCGGATTCCGGCAAATGGGCAGACATTATGAAAGAAATACAGGTACATGGCATTCGAAACGGTTATTTGATGGCTGTTGCACCGAATTCCAGTACGTCTGTTATAGCAGGATCTACCGCCAGCATTGATCCTGTATTCAAACCGTTTTACCACGAGGAGAAGAAAAATTATAAGCTGCCTGTAGTAGCACCGGATCTTGACCATCGAACCTACAACATTTATAGAAAGTCAGCTTACATCGTTGATCAACGATGGTCCATACAGCAAAATGCGGCGAGACAGCGTCACTTGGACCAGTCGATATCATTTAACTTTTACGTACCTAATCAAATCAAGGCCCAGATCATGCTCGATCTGCATCTCCAGGCTTGGGATTCAGGGTTGAAAACGACTTATTATGTCAGATCCACAGCATCGGATATTGAGGATTGTGTATGGTGCGAGTCCTGATTTGTTACGCCAGCTTCAGCGGAAACACAAAAGAAACAGCGGAAATCATTCATCATGTATTGTCAGAACACGGGTGTACGGTCTATCTACACCGGATCGGTACGGGATCTGCTCCGGATCCTTCCCTCTTTGACGCCATGTTCATCGGAACATTCACTTGGGGAAAAGGCCATACACCAGACATAGTCAAAGACTTTGTTTATGAAATAGGCTATAAGCCGCCAAAAGTATTTGTCTTCGGAACCGGAGACACGCAATTTGGCGGCGACCGCCTTTTCTGCCACGCGGCTGTCAAATTGGCTGCTTTTTACCGCTCTGAGCATGAACCATTGAAAATTGAACAAAGTCCAAGAGGGTCACAGGAAAACAAAGTGAAAATCTGGACGGAAGGAGTATGGAATCAATGTCTCAAATCCTAGATAAAGTAACAATATTGGAACCCATGAATCCCAATAAATCAACTGCATTATTTGGAGGTAAAGCGAGCGGCATCTTAAATTGGAATGATGTTGCCTACCCGCACTTTTATACACATAGAGAACAAATACGTGCCCTTTTCTGGCGTGCCAGCGAGGTAGATATGACGCAGGATATTAAACAATTTCCTACTCTGCCGGAAAAAGAACAAGCCGCCTTTTTGAAGATTATCGGGCTTCTTGCCACATTGGACGGCCCTCAGACTGACATGGCGGCAAGGATCGCCCAATTTTCAACCGACCCGTCTGTAAAATCTGTCATGGCAACCATTGCTGATCAGGAAAGCGAACATAATCACAGCTATGCCTATGTTCTTTCTTCTGTGACAACATTAGATCAGCAAAATGAGTCATTTGAAACCGGAAGAAAAGATCAGATATTACTCAAACGGAATGAACGGATCATGCAGGTTTATAATGAGTTTGCCCTACACCCCACGATCGAAAATGTTTTAAAAGCGATGGTGTATACCGCATTGCTCGAAGGTTTGTTCTTCTATTCAGGGTTTGCTTTTTTCTATAATTTGGCCCGAAATCAGAAGATGGTGGGAACTTCGACGATGATTTCCTATATTAACCGTGATGAGCTTCAACATGGGCGCTTTATCAGCGATTTATTCAGGGCTGCACTGGCTGAAAATCCAGGAAATAATACGAAAGAATTCACAGACTGGGTGTATGACCAATTTCGTCACTCCGTTGAACAGGAAACCATTTGGAGCCGTTACGTTCTCGATGGAGTGGACGGAATCGATCTTGTGGAAATGGAAGGGTATATTCAATACAGAGCCAATAAAATGCTCAGAATGTTAGGACTTAGTGAGATTTACAAAGATCATCCGGAGAATCCCATGAAATGGATCCGCGCCTACGTAGATAATTTTGATGATACGAAAACAGATTTTTTTGAGCAAAAATCTCGCCAATATACAAAAACAAGCGATTTAAACGGTTTTGATGAGCTATGATAAAGAAATTTTCCAATAACAAAAGCCGGTTTCCGAACAAGGAAACCGGCTTTTTGCAGGATAAAAATTAAAAAGGACTGCTCTAAGCGGCAGTCCATCACAACTATTATAGTTTAACAACGTTTTCCGCTTGTGGTCCACGTTGGCCTTCAACGATTTCAAATTCTACTTGTTGACCTTCATCAAGAGTTTTGAATCCTTCACCTTGAATCGCGCTGTAGTGTACAAATACGTCATTTGCGCCTTCCACTTCGATGAATCCAAAACCTTTCTCACTGTTAAACCATTTAACTGTACCAGTTGTCATGCATTTAGACCTCCAAAAATTTTTTAATATGCTCTTCTTATTTACCGTGTAAATAAAAATTCACATATTATAATGAATACCCACTTGCCGGAGTAGATATTCATTACAACATGTGAATAATGGTAACTCCAATTTCTGGCAAATATAAAGCGGCATTTCTTTTGATACGTATTCATCATACAGGAAAAAATTAAAAAAAGCAAGAAGCAGGCAAACATTTCTTCTATATATTATGTCTTACCCATTTCTTTGCTTTTTATTCACTTGCCTTTATTATTTTCCGCCAGAAGTTTTCGCTGCTGCCTTTTTAGGTCTCCCCGGCCGTTTGGATTTTGGTTTTGTCCTGTCAATCGAAGCTTGCAGAGCAGCCATCAGGTCTGTCATCTGAGCGGCAGGCTCTTTCTCTTTGACGGTCACAAAATCTCTTCCTGTCTGCTTCGCTTGAATTAATTCGAGAACTTTCGACCGGTATTCGTCTTTATATTTTTCCGGATCAAATGTAGTAGTCAATTGGTCAATGAGTAAAATGGCCGTATCTATTTCTTTTTTTGTCACGTTGTCTGCAGCAGGTACATTCGGAACATCTGCTGCTTTACGGACCTCATCCGGATAGTGGATGGTTTCCATTACTAATGTATCTTGATACACGCGGATCACCGCCAGCTGCTCTTTTGAACGGATGACAATCTTGGCAATTCCCACTTTTTCAGATTCGCTTAATGCTTTCCGCAGCAGTCCATATGCTTTATTTCCCCCATCTGGCGACATGTAATAGGTCCGGTTAAAATAAATTGGATCGATTTCTTCAAGTTTAATGAAATCAATAATTTCTACGGCCCTCTCTTCCACCGCTTCCTTCAGTTCTTTTAGCTCATCTTCCTCTACAACAACAAATTTTCCTTTTGCGACTTCATATCCTTTGACTATCTGTTGATTTTCTACTTCCTTTTCACAAGCGGGACAGATTTTTTCGTATTTAATGGGGGTATGGCATTCCTTATGCAAGGAACGGAACTTTACGTCTTTGTCTTCTGTAGCAGCATGCAATTTGATCGGAATATTTACCAACCCAAAACTGATGCTTCCCTTCCACATGGTATGCATTTTTTCACCTTCATCCATAGAATTTTTCATATCTTTTGTATAGGGTTCCCAAAAAATAAACATTTAAATTGTTGGTAAAAATAATGAGCAGGGAAAAACTGATATTAAAGCTAAAACAAGGTTGTGAACTTAATGAAGCCTATGCTTCCTGCGCTGACATATCAACTGCCGCCAAAAGGCGATTGGCTGTATGAAATAAAATATGACGGCTATCGTGGAATATTGGAATGGAGCGAATCCGGACTGCACCTGTGGAGCAGAAACGGAAGAGATTTGCTGCCCCAATTTCCCGAAATCCAAGCCTTTTTAGAAAGCCTTACAGATCAAATAAAGCAGTATTTACCCCTAATTTTGGATGGCGAGCTGGTCATTTTAGAGAATTGCTATAAAGGCAATTTCTCAAAGCTCCAACAAAGGGGGAGAATGCGATCCATTGAAAAGATAACGGCCGAGTCCAGAAATTGGCCCTCCCATTATTTAGTATTTGACTTATTGGCATCAGGGGGACAAAATCTATCCGCTTTACCTTATGTGGATCGAAAAAACGCCTTGATGGAGCTTTTTGAGGAGTTGGAACTACCCCTGGCTCCTTCACCCGGTGATGATAGGCTCTGTCAATGTGTTCCGAATTCATCATCTCCTGAAAGTATGGTTGAAACTGCAAGGGAGTATGACAGTGAAGGACTGGTAGCTAAGGAAAAGGGGAGTAAATGGCAGATGGGGAAACGCTCTGATGGGTGGCTCAAACTTAAAAACTGGAAAACAGTTTCCTGCTTTATTACAGCCATGGATGAGGCGAATGGCTATTTCTTTGTGGCTGTCTGGAAGGGACAAAACATTTTTCCATTGGGTCAATTTTTGTTTAGTCTTGATTTTGAAACAAAGCAGGCGCTTAAAACGACGATAAAGGAAAACTATGTGGAGAAAAGCGGATCAATTTACCGGGTACAACCCGGCATTTGCGTGGACGTCAATTATTTGGAATGGGCTGATCACCAGCTGAGAGAACCGCATTTTAAATGTCTGCGGTTCGATCTGCATCCCGATGATTGTACGTTTGAACAATTTTTATACGATGAAGCAAAATTACCGTCTCATCTGACGATTACCCACCCCGAAAAAGTGTTATGGGAGAAAAATTACGCAACAAAGCTGGATTATATCCGGTATTTAAGAAAGTCTGCTCATTATATGCTTCCTTTTTTAAAAAACCGTGCGCTGACCGTGATCAGGTCTCCGCACGGAGTATTTGGAGATTCGTTTTATCAGAAAAACAAGCCTGACTCCTCGCCGGGTTTTGTCCGGTCCCATCAGGTGGAAGGCATTGATTATATTGTCTGCAATGATCTGCAGACATTGATATGGCTTGGAAATCAACTGGCTATTGAATTCCATATTCCATTTCAAACGATAACCAGCCGGTTTGTAAGTGAAATTGTATTTGATCTGGATCCCCCGGATCGTTCACATTTCCAACTCGCGATCTATGCGGCAACCATCCTGAAACAAGTATTGGATCAATTACAGTTAACGTCTTTCATTAAACTGTCCGGAAATAAGGGACTGCAAATATATGTTCCATTGCCGGACGATACGTACACTTGGGAAGAAACACGACTTTTTACTTCATTTGCTGCTGAATTTTTAGTCCGGTATGATCCTGAGTCATTTACGGTCGAACGATTAAAAAAGAACAGGCACGGAAGGCTGTATGTTGATTTTGTTCAGCACGCCGAAGGCAAAACGATTATAGCACCGTATTCCGTCCGAAAGAATGAGGAAGGCCTGGTTGCTTCTCCGGTCCATTGGCATGAGGTGACAGAACATTTGCACCCCGGCCAATTCACAATGGAAGCAGTCCTTGACAGACTCGAGCAAATAAAGGATCCATTTGCGGGGTACTTTCATTGCAAGAACCGGCAGCCATTTGATCAGGTACTCTCCATGCTCCAAGGCGGGAGTTAGAACAAGATGAATAAAAAAAGACAAAGGCTGCGCGTTTCCTTTGATAAGCTGTTATCAATTCTCAATAAGGGCGTATTTGGCGAAAATGACTGCTGCCACTTAATGGGCATCCTCCCTTTTTTAACGGAAAGCACCATCTGTCCATTTTTTAATATGAGCCTGTCTGAATAGGGACTTTTAATTTCAAACCGATCTGCTCCCACTGTAAGGTGTACAGCTCGTTTTGCCCTGGAAAGGACGACAGGAACCACTTTATCCCCTGTTATAAAATGAATCGATCTTTGATCAATATGCATATACGCTGTTGTTCCCAGACCGTGCTCATTAATTTTATATAGTCTCCCTCTATTGGGCAGGCGATAGTATGTAAATCGCTCCTGCCTCTCTTTCCCTTTTACCGTCAGCAATGATAGTCTTCTGATCCCGTCAGAGGAATAGGCTTCCATAAGAGAATCGTTATGGTGCGGGGTAACCAAGAGGAAAGTTTCCATACCATTTCCATTGGCACCATTGGATAACAGCATGGAGGCAACACTGCTTTTATATGAAAAATAGATAAAGCGTAAAATAAAATAGACCAAACATAGAAAAACAGCGAGTCCTGCCATGTTTGCCAGGAAGAAATTCGACTTTTGAATGTTGGGCAATATGACCACAATAAACACGACGGCAAAAAGGACACTTTGATGAAAGTACAGCCTTGCCATCAAAGAATAATGCTCCTTAATATTCATTGGCTTCCTCCAGATCAGGAGTTGTCTTTTATTATATGGGACAACTTCCTTATAAATGACAGACTGTTTGAGCATAAAAAGAGGAATAGCCCCTGTTTCCGATGATTATCGTGAACAGGAGCTATTGATTAGAACAAATTAATAATTCTTCTTGTCTATTTAAGTAATGGTTATTCGGGGAAAGTTTTAATTGCCTGTCGCCATGCTTCTCCGAGCTTATTGCACAGGGCTCTTGACCAGCTTCAACAGCCAGCCCTCCGGGTCACAACCCATTCCCGGTGAAAGCTGTAAAGCTGACTCAACGGGAATCGTTTGATGCTTGTCGGGCTAATCCGGGCTTTCCGCTTTCTGTTTGTCCGTGGCTGGCCAAGCGTTTCCCATTCCGTGGAAGCTTTCTTATTTAAGGACTCTAAATACGAAAGGGAAATGATAGATTTCTCCATTGTACGCTTTAATAGCAGCAATGATAGTGAAAACAAAGGCCAAAATTCCAATAATAGGTAAAAGAATAAAACCGATGAGAATTAACATTAATACGGATGCGACGATACTGTAAACCGTGTAGGAAATGAGAAAATTTATATATTCTTTTCCATGAAAATCAATAAAGTCAGAATCATCCTTTTTCAAAAGCCAAATCAGCAATGGGCCTATAATTGTCGTAAAAAAGCTTGTAATATATATCGCCATTGCGAGCATTCTTTCATTGCTGGATAATGTGTCCATATCCATTGCCCTCCTATCTTATGGTTTAATATGTCATACGTATGCATGTGTGAAAAAGTTTCAAAAAACAAGAATTTTATTGACCGTCATTCAATGCATTCTTTTCTGTTTTCCTATGGGAATAGATGAATGTTCCTGCAGGCCGTATTGTATAAAAGTCTGTTTCCTTTTATTTTGCCGACAGCGGCTTCCCTTTTACCCCCGGATGGTTTTTAATTTCATAGCGGCAGCCCGCAAACCATTGAGATCCCATCGGTGAGCTTCTTCGTAAATTATATGTGATGCCAGTAAGCCCCTCTGCATCTTCCCGCTTCTGTTTATGTATGTTTTGGTCAAGATAAAGCCTTTATTAATATACAACGAAATAACGAAAACAATGTTGAAAAAAAAGTAATTTAGGGTATTTCCAAACAAAAAAAAATTTTGTATGATATGGGTAAGATGAATGTTTTTTACAACAGAATACCATCTCTATAATTGAGGGAAGGCAAATGGTGCGCCACCAGTCCTGTTTCTGACTGGTATTAGTGGGTTCGATTCCCACCCCGAAATTTTTTATGAAGTTACTAAAAAATTTCGAGGGCAGGATCGGACCATCTTCCTGCCCTGGGCAGGAGGGATTCAATTGATGCTCAAGAAACGTGAAGTAAATGGGCATGAATGCCGGATATTGTTTGATTTGATGACGCACCCTGATGTCTTCCCTTTTGTACGTCAGAAAGCGTTCAGTTATGATGAATTTGTTTTTTTGACAAAACAGACGATTGAAGCCGAAGAACGTGGAGAGTTAATTTCAAGAACAATTTTGGATGAGTGGGAAAATCCTATCGGTACCATTAACCTGTATGATATAGATTCAGGTGCAGGATTTCTGGGGACTTGGATCGGTAAACCGTACCATGGAAAAGGATATAATCATCTGGCAAAGGAAGCCTTTTTCCAGGAGTTGTTCTTTGATAAAGATATGGTAACGATCTATATGCGCATCCGAAAAGAAAATATCCGCTCAAAAAAGGCAGCGGAAAAGCTTCCTTATGTACTATTGGCCAATCAAACAAAAAGCGAAGTGTTTCATCAGTTGAATGACGGCGGATATGTCTATGATCTGTATGAAGTTCCTAAAGACTTGTATACGATGTCGTTTATTCGAACAACAACAGCTGAAGAAGAAACTCAGCCGATGGAAGCCTGATTTTTTAACTGCCTGCAACCTAAATCGGCCGGAATTCATTTCCGGCTGATTTGATTATAGATCTTCTTTTTCTGTCAATTCGTTATATAAGTTTCTGACTATATACAATTTATATAATTCGAGCTTTTTTTTCTTTTCCGGATGTACCCGTATGCCCATTTCTTTTAATTTGACTATATACCATCCTTTTGAATAAATGTGCACGATTTCCCACTCCTTTCCTCTGCCTGATATTTTATGAAAGAAGCAAGCTCGTGTTGCTGATGGAAAAGCCTGCTTCTCCACCATGCAAAGAGATTCAACATCCTGAATAAAAATAATAAAAAAAGAACGAACAGGCTTTAAAAAAGCTGCTCGTTCTCTTTTTATTATCCTTACTTTCCAATAAATTGCTGAGTCCAGTAGTTACCGTCTGCAACATGGCCTACACCGATATGCGTGTAATCCTTGCTCAAGATATTTGCGCGGTGTCCAGAGCTGTTCATCCATGCATTGACAACTTCTTCTGGAGTCCGTTGTCCCATGGCGATATTTTCACCTGCAGTACGGTAGCTGATGCCGAATTGTTTCATCATATCAAAAGGTGAACCATATGTTGGGCTGTTATGATCAAAGTAGTTGTTAACAGACATATCCTTAGACTTTTCACGTGCTACTTTGCTTAATTCAGTATCTACTTTTAATGGAGCAAGTCCATTCTTTGTTCTCTCAGCATTTGTCAGTTCTACAACCTTTTGCTCATATGCACTTAACTGGCTGTTTTGCTGTTCCGCTGGTTGTTGTTCCTCTTTTTGAGGCTGTTGCTGCTGTGGTACAGGTTGTTTTTCCGCAGGCTTTTGAACTTGCTGTGGTGCAGGCTGCTTGTCAGCAGGCTTTTGAACTTGCTTCTTATCAGCAGGCTTTTGAGTTTGTTGAGGTACATATTGATATTTTTGATCAGTTTTCCAATTTGGTTTAAAGTTGACGCCAAATTGTTTGCACCAGTTGTTAAACTCTTGAAGATTCCCAGTTTGGTAATAATATACCTTCACATCAGAATAGACTTTTGTATTAACCTTTTCTGGCTGTGCAGCACTTGCTTGTCCAGCAATAGGAGCAGCTAAGACTGCCAGTGCAGCTGCAGTTGAAATGATTGTTTTTTTCATGTTGAAAATTCCTCCCTGTGTTTTTCTAGATTCATAGTATCATAGAATTTTTGTAATATTAGAGGGAGGAAATTCCAAATAAAGAGAAGAATTTTCCTTACATCTTTCAAAAGAAATAATCCCAGTATTTATCATGGATTCAGAAGAAATAAAAGTTGGCTTTCACTGGGAAGACTTCCATCTTTCATGATAAACAGTTAAAAATTTCTAGCTTTTATTGGGTTGACAGACTTTGAAAACAGCTTCTTTTGTTACATATGTTACGGAAATGTATCAAATATAAAAGGATGATAAAGTCTTTTAAAATGGGATAACATAATCAAAAAGGAGGTCAAGTATGAGTACGAGATACCGCTGTCCCAATTGTAAAACGAATCGAACGCGCTTTAATATCGTTGACCAAGTCGTGTTATCTGTAAAGATGGATCCTGATACGGGAGAGATTATAGAAAGATATGACACACCGGAAGATGCAGGCCCCCTGCACATAGCTTATCGGGGCCCTGACAAAAGGATTCAGTGCGGGGTATGCGGCTTGATAGAGGATGAAAAAACCTTTGAAAAGTACGGCGAACAATAGAGCTTTTCTCGAATGAATGCCCCAATACCCGGGATCGACAGACAAAAGGGGAAACTTCCATTATCTAATAGAGAAAGTCATTGTATAGCAAATCAAAAAAGGAACTCCCGTAACAGGCGGAGTTCCTTCCTTACTCTTTCTCTTCAGACAGCAGCTTCACCGCTTCTTGTACTTGCGGATCATTCTCATTGAGGTGGTCACGAATCTTATTCATCAGTGTGACTGTTGTTTCACCGGTCAGTATTCCGTCAGGTTCCAATTGTTCATCTTGTTGAAATTCCTGAACAGCATTTTTTGTATTTTCATCAAAATACGCATCTACTTTGCCTGGATTATATCCGAGTTCGTCTAATATTTGTTCAGCTGCTTTGACATCAGAAGAAGCAGAATCGACTTGCAGTTTTAACTCAGGATCAATATATGACAATGAAGCAAAAGCAGGCAATTTTACTTTTTTATCAGGTTGGATTCCCTTTTCATGTATCCAATTTCCATCAGGCGTGAGCCATTTGGCCATCGTGTATTTGATGTTCGACCCATCTTGGAACTCATTTGTTGTTTGAACAGTGCCTTTTCCAAATGTTTTTTCCCCGACTAATGGAATATCCGCAGATTCACTTACCGCAGCAGCCAAAATTTCTGATGCACTGGCACTTCCTTCGTCTACCAGGACTACGGTAGGGATGGTAATTTTCTTACCGCCTTCTGCTCGGTATTCCTCTACTTTTCCATCTTTATAAGCGACTTGGAACAACAATTCACCTTTTGGCACGAAGAGATTGGAAATACTGATAGCCTGGTCAAGGAGGCCGCCAGGGTTTTTTCGAAGATCAAGAACTAAGGATGTCATTCCTTTTTCTTCCATCTCTTGTAAAGCTTCATTTAATTCTTTGTCTGTATGGCTGGAAAAATTAGTAATTTGGATTTTTGCTACTCCGTCTTCGAGCATTTCGGCGTACACAGTATGAATGGGTATTTCATCACGGGTAATGGTGATTTTTTTCGGCTCTTCCACACCTTCCCGTTCAATGGTCAGCGTTACGTCTGTGCCCTTTTCCCCTCTTATTAACATCACTGCTTCATTGGCGCTCATTCCTTGTATACTCTTGCCGTCCACTTCTGTGATTTTATCATTCGGTTTTATACCTGCCTCTTCAGCAGGAGAACCTTTAATGGGGGTAACCACAATAATCGACCCTTCTAACTCTTGAATCTCCGCACCAACTCCTTCAAATGAAGAGGTTATGCTTTCTTGAAATACTTTACTCTCTTCTTGAGTCATATAATCTGAATACGGATCATCAAGAGCTCTTACCATTCCGTCAATTGCACCGTCAATCATATTCTTTTCATCAATATCCTGGAAATAGTTCTTTTTTAGTTCGTCATACGTATTATACAGTTTATTAAATTCTGCCCTTTCTTGCATTCCAACGTTGACAGCTTTATCATCACCGAAGGAAAGGGCTAAAATCGTGACACCTGCTGTTAGGAAAACGAGTAAGAACATAAGCATGACAAACCTGAATTTTTTCATTTTAATATAGCCTTGATTTTGTTCATGTTGAATTGAATTACGATCTTCTTCCAACCGTCTCACCACTTTCATAGCGTCATGCTGTCATTTCATTTTTAGCCATTCGTGTTGTGCTGACCACTATATTCTATCAGTTTTATAGTGTCAGCGAAAGGATAACGAGCTGTCAGTCCATCCATGCCAGTAAAAAGACTTTGCCATTATGGCAAAGTCTTATATTTTTGACGCGTGTTCAAAGTATTCTTCCAAAGTCCAATTCCGTTCATACATCACACTTGCCGCCTCTTTACCGACATACCTGAAATGCCATGGTTCATATTGATAGCCGGTGATCTTTTCTTTTCCTTTTGGATATCGCAAAATAAATCCAAACTTATGAGCATTTTCCTGCAGCCAATTGCCCTCCGGCTTTTTTCCAAACTCCTCATTTAAAAAGAAGTTTGCAGACTCACTTGTAATATCCATAGCCAATCCTGTTTGGTGCTCGCTGTTTCCAGGTATGGCTACAACCTGAGCAGCTTTTTTTTCTCCAGACTGGGCTACCTCAGCTTCAAAGACCTCCTGCTGTCTGCTGTAGGAACGGTATCCGGAAGCAGCATACAGTTGAATGCCATCTTTTTTTGCTGCTGCGAACATTTTTTCCAAAGCTTCTGCAGCTTCTTTTCGTAAATAGCTTTTTTCTATGTCCTGATTTCCAAAGGAAAAGGGTACATTTGGACGCACTAAATCATCGGGGGTATAATCGACTGGTAAAGCAAATGTTTTATTGACCAATGCCAAAGTATTTGCTGCATTTACAATTTCTTTTTTGCCATCCACTTCGATTACTTCATTAAAATAGGCGGCTTCCAAAGCCAATTCGTCTTCCTCAGCTTGATCCGGCGGCTCTTTTTCTTTCGTCATCCCAGAACTTGTTGGTTTTTCTGTTTGCTGTTTGTCTTGTTCAATATTTTCATTTTCTGAAAGATACGATGGCTCATTGCTTGGCTGCTGGTTTGGACCTTTGGCATCGTGTAAAGGATTCCACTTACAGCCTGCAAGCAAAAGGATCAATATGGTCAAACCAGTCAATTTTTTCATTAAGCATCTCACGACTCCAATTTATTGTTAGGCTCGAATGGCTGTTTCCAGGGCAACTTCAATCATATCATTAAATGATGTCTGCCGTTCTTCCGCAGTTGTTAATTCACCGGTCAGGATATGATCGCTTACCGTTAAAATAGAAAGAGCTTTTCTTCCAAATTTGGCTGCGAGAGTATATAGGGCTGCTGTTTCCATTTCTATAGCCAAAATACCGTATTGTGCCCATTTTTCATGTTCGGCATTATCGTTGTAGAACATGTCGGCCGTAAAGACATTCCCCGCCTTCAAATGAAGCCCTTTATTAATTCCTTCGTCGTACGCCTTTTTCAATAGATCAAATGAAGCTGTAGGAGCATAGTCTATTCCGTTAAACGTCAATCGGTTCATTTGAGAATCAGTCGAAGCAGACATCGCCAGGATGACATCACGAACTTTTACATCTTTTTGAATTGCCCCGCATGTTCCGACTCTGATTAAATTTTGAACCTGATAGCTTTCCATCAGTTCGTTAATATATATGGAGATGGATGGTACTCCCATTCCGGTACCTTGAACAGAAATTCTTTTTCCTTTATATTCTCCGGTGTAGCCGAGCATATTTCGAACGGTATTATACACCTCTGCATTTTCCAGAAAATTTTCGGCAATATGTTTTGCCCTCAGCGGATCCCCAGGCAAGAGTACTGTATCTGCTATGGAAGATTCCGGAGCATTGATATGTATACTCATGGCTCTATCTCCTTTCATTCTACACTTACCATATTAAATGTTTCCCATTACTCATGCAATAAGCTCTGCGGGAAAAATAGGAATGCTTGGTGAAAAATGGAGCGGTTTATTTTCCGTGTTTTTTGTTAAATGCGGTATGCACCTGTTGAATTTGGTATTCAGCATGAGCCATGAGGTTTTCTATCAATTCCTTTACACTCGGGATATTCCGGATCAGCCCGGAAATTTGGCCCCCATTCACGTACCCTCTGTCAAAATCGCCATATATGGCTCCTTTTATATGATATTCCTCCGATGTCTTTTCTCTGAACTGATCTAGTGTCATCCCCTGCTTTTCTGCATCCAGCATTGCGAGAGCGTAATTTCCCTTCAGAACTCTCCGGATTCCTCCAAATGAGCGGCCCAAAGTTACAGTTCCTGTGTCATCGGATGTTAATATTTTCTGTTTGTACCTATCGTGGAATGGAGCTTCCTTCGTGGCGATAAATCTTGTTCCCATCTGTACCCCGCTTGCTCCAAGCATCAGGGCTGCAGCCAATCCCCTGCCGTCTCCTATCCCTCCGGCAGCCAACACTGGAATCTTTACGTGATCTACAATTTGAGGAATAAGAGCCAGAGTCGTCAATTCAAGATGAGAATTAATGCCGGCTGCCTCAAAGCCTTCAGCTACAAGCAGATCAGCCCCTGCCTCTTCAGCTTTTTTTGCATGCTTGACTGAGCCCACAATGACCATCGTTTTAATGCCATTCCCCTTTAGTTTCTGAATGTATGGAGCCGGATTCCCGGCTGATAAAGATACGGCTTTTACCCGATGCTTCAATGCCAATTCGATTAACTTCTCAGTATAAGGAGTCACTGTAATCGGTATATTCAATGAAAAGGGCTGCTTTGTCATTTGTTTAATCTCCAGAATCATCTTTTCTACTTTTTCCGGGTTCATCGTACCGGCACCAACTGTACCCAATCCTCCCGCTTCTGATACTGCAGATGTTAAACAGGCATTGCTGATATTGCCCATTCCTCCCTGAACGATTGGATATTGAATGCCGAGCAAATCACAAGCATCATTCATTCGTATCACCATCCCATAAAAACATGTTATAGTTAAAGAGAAAATAAAATTTTAAAAAATTCAATTATTCAAAGGAGGCCTGCAAACCATGATTATTACCTATCAACAAAAAACACCGGATGTCCATCCGTCTGTATTTATTGCACCTGGAGCTTACCTCATTGGTGATGTGTCAGTCGGCAAGGAATCGACTATCTGGTTTAATGCAGTTTTGCGGGGAGACGAAGGTTCAATTCAAATCGGCGAAAAATGCAGCATTCAGGATAACTCTACAATACATATGTACGAGGGATATCCTGTAATCATTGACGATGAAGTGACCATTGGCCATAATGTAATTTTACATGGCTGCAAAATCGGCAAGCGTTCGATTATCGGTATGGGATCAACCATATTGGACCATGTTGAAATCGGTGAAGAATGTATTATTGGGGCCAACACATTAATTCCCTCCGGTAAAAAAATACCGCCACGGTCCCTTGTTGTCGGCTCGCCTGGAAAAGTAGTGCGGGAATTGAAGGATAAAGACTTTGAGCTCATACAATCTTCCATTGATACATATGTACAAAAAGGCAAAGATTATAACGCCCTTTTGAGCCGGAGCTAAGCCCATTGCAAGGTCCATCGCCCTGCCCCGTACTGCTGAGTGCAGGGCGATTTCATTTGGTAATATAGGGATGATGATGGACATCATAAGATTGGTCTTTCTTTCTTAAATCATTTCCTTTTTCAAAAACTGACTCAAAAAATCGGCTGGCGGGTTCAGCGAGCAGCTGATAATACTGTCTAAACAGCAGTGCAGCATGATTTCCGCTCCACATAGAGGGCAACAGCTCTTTGGGAAGACCCGGATCTATAAATAAAAACTTTCGATATTCATGCACGAGTTTTGTTCGCTCAACAAAACAGTCCGCATCACTCATTTTATTTTCATTCAGCAAGCTTTGGTGAACGATGAACTGTTTGCCATAGTTGGAAACAAATTCTTCATATTTCTGTTCAATTTCATCAAGCGGCCAGCTTTTTTCCACTAACTGAATATTGTCCTTCGGTCCAAGATAATCGGATACAAAAAAGTCTACGTATTCTTCAATTTCATATTTCTCAATCAGCGAATTTACTTCTTTCTCCAAATTATTCGGAGATATCCAGCAGCTGTACGTGAAGCTGCCAAATCCGCTCCAGAGCAATTCTTTGCGCAGGTCATCCCGAATTTGCCGTTTCTCCTCCGGGATGGAATACATCAGCATTCTCCATTTCCCGTCCCATTCATGCGGATCCAGTTTGAATATTCTCCGGCCGGCTTCGTCGATCCGGTTCACACCGCGCTGCGTCAAGAAGTAATAGCTTTTATTTCCTTGTCTTTCCGACTGCAGCCACCCCTGTTTCACCATCCTGGACACAGCCACCCTTACAGCCTGTTCATTGTGGCCAAATTCTTTCAAGAGACGTATCAGGCTTCCAATCCAAATTTTGCTGCCGTAATGCCGAATATAGTCACCATAGATGGTAAAGATCATTGATTGTGTATTTAACCCCATAACACTTGTCACTCATTTCGTTTTCAATATAATTGCATTATATCATGGCTGTAATATAGTGATGCCCAAACTGCTTCAGACAGACATTTACCATATAGATAGAAGAAAGACCCTCACTTAAGGGTCATCTGATCAATAGATATTTTCCACAATAACGGATATTCCCTGCCCGACCCCGATACACATCGTTGCGAGTCCATATTTGGATTGCCTTCTCTGCATTTCATAAATTAAAGTTGTTAAAATTCTAGCTCCGCTGGCCCCAAGCGGGTGGCCAAATGCAATAGCCCCGCCGTTGACATTTACCTTTTCGGGGTCAAGACCCAGTTCTCTTATGCATTGGATCGATTGTGAAGCAAAGGCTTCATTCAACTCTATTAAGTCGATATCTTCCACTCCTAATCCGGCCCGTCTCAATGCTTTTTTTGTAGAATAAATAGGGCCGAGTCCCATTACAGCAGGTTCGAGGCCGGATACTGCGCCAACTTTATATTGGACAAGCGGCTTTATACCAAATTCATCCGCTTTTTCTTTGCTCATCAACAATAAAGCAGAAGCCCCATCGTTAACCCCGGACGCATTTCCGGCTGTTACGGTTCCGTTGGGAAATATTGGCCTTAAAGCAGATAACTTTTCCAGCGTTGTGTCCGGCCGGGGATGTTCATCACGTTCTACAGTGATTTCATTATCCTTATGGTCCCTGTATACGACAGGAATGATCTCTTGTTTAAAAAGATCCTCATCCATTGCCCTTTTCGCTCTCAACTGGCTTTCCAATGCAAATTGGTCCTGTTCCATCCTCGTAATGTGATATCGCTTTGCAACATTTTCAGCTGTTTCAGGCATCGAGTCAGTTCCGTACATCTCTTTAAGTTTCGGGTTGGTAAAGCGCCAACCAATTGTTGTGTCTTGCAGTTCCATCGATCCCCGCGGATAATCTTTGTCCGGCTTGGCCATGACGTAAGGGGCCCGCGTCATGCTTTCCGTTCCTCCGGCAATAAAAATATCGCCATCTCCCACAGCAATTGCTCTGGCCGCATACATGACAGCGTCCAGCCCTGAGCCGCAGAGCCTGTTGATAGTAGTACCTGCTACAGATAAAGGAAGCCCGGCCAACAGCGCTGCCATCCGTGCTACGTTTCTGTTGTCTTCTCCGGCCTGATTGGCGTTGCCCAATACAACTTCCTCAATCTCTTCTGCGGGCAGTTCAGGATTCCGGTTCAAAAGGGCTTTAATGACAATGGCACCCATATCATCGGGCCGTATATGTCTCAGGGCACCCTTATAGCGTCCAAATGGGGTCCTGACTGCATCCACGATCACAACTTCTCTCATTTTTCGATCATCTCTTTTTCTTTTTTTGTATATTCATATACCCCTCTGCCCGTTTTCCTGCCCAGACGTCCTGCTTTTACATATTGTTCCAAGAGTGGTGCGGGACGATATTTTTCTCCCAGCTTTTCGTGAAGGTACTTTAAGTTATTTAAGCGGGCATCCAGCCCTACCAGGTCAGCCAGTTCGAAAGGTCCCATCGGATAATTCAGTCCAAGCTTGATCGCCTTAT
Source organism: Siminovitchia sediminis (assembly GCF_042680885.1). Lineage (NCBI taxonomy): Bacteria > Bacillati > Bacillota > Bacilli > Caryophanales > Bacillaceae > Siminovitchia > Siminovitchia sediminis. Next base: position 109,112 of record NZ_JBHUEO010000017.1, read on the forward strand.
CAATATCTTCAGGAGAGCCAAGACCCTCCTGAAGCATATAAAAGGCTTCATTTCCTACAAGGGCACTGATTCTGCTCGTAACAAACCCGGGGAATTCATTGATTACAACCGGTTCTTTTCCCATTTTCTCTGCGGCAAATTTGATTATTTCTACTGTTTCATCACTTGTTCCCAGGCCTTTTACAATTTCCACCAGTGGCATTTTATGAACCGGATTAAAAAAATGCATAGCAATGGTTTTATCCGGCCTTTTGGCAAACGAAGCTATTTCAGTCGGGCTCATTGTCGATGTATTGGTGGCAAACAGACAATTGCTTGGAGCAGCTTTCTCCATCTCTTCAAAAACTTGCTTTTTAATGGCAGTCTTTTCAGGGACTGCTTCAATAATTAAGTCGGCATGAGAAATGGCTCCTGTAAAGTCTGTTGTAAATAACATCTTTTCTTGTATATTTTGATAGTTGTCGTTTGTCAGCTTTCCGATAGTAACCCCTTTTTTTGCAATATGAACTATTTCATTTTTGGCATCGATTAAAGAGTTTTCACTCACGTCTGTAAGGGACACCTTATAGCCTGCTGCTGCTGCTGCATATGCTATTCCCCTGCCCATGACACCTGCACCAACAATAGCCACATTCTGGATCATTGTTTACCTCCCTTGTACTCCGGGTATGAATAGAGGTATTCAATACTCTATTCGTCAATATACCGGTGTTTTCTATATATTTGAAATGGGTTTCATTGCTTCAAATGGATTTTTACAAGATTTGCAATATAGAATACTCCTGCAAGCAGTCGGTCCGAAAATATTTTCCATTGTTACGTAGGTTGAGCCGCAGTATGGACAGTCCACATGCCATGAACCATCCTCTTTAAGATGTTTGGGCGGAGGTGCGATGCCAAAATCTCTGAGCCTGCTATAGCCTTTCGGTGTGATTCTGTCGGAGGTCCAGGGCGGATGATAAATAAATTTCACATTTGCTTTATCAACCGCAGGATGGGCTTCAATAGCCATCTTCATATTACGTTCAATAATTTCCAAAGCAGGGCACCCCAAAAATGTTGGAAGCACCTCCACCGTTACCTCGCTATCCATAATGTGGATGTTCTCGACCATCCCTAAATCAATCACGCTGACAGTGTCAATCTCCGGGTCTTTTACAGTTTCCAAGATTTCTAAAATCAAATTCTTGGAAATGGGCTCTGCTGCCTTCATTCTCTGATCACTCTCCTCTATTACCATGAAGCAGCCAGATCCATTCGATAAACCTCCGATAACGTTCGAAGGGCAGAGTCCAAATCCCTGGAATGTTCTCCGATCCTTCCATTCATCTTCGGGTTATCCGGTATGGCCGGAAATTTAGAATCCAAAGATATATAAGCTTTTTCTAATTCATGCATCCATCTTTTTTGAATAAGGGTACCTTGTTCAATTAATTCATATTTATGAATGTCACTTGCCAAATTGCCAAATACGAACATATCACCAATATCCTCCATGACCCGATTAATGGCATTATTCATTCTCACCTTTGCCTCGTCGGTAGACTCCATCAACTGAATAAACCACGTTTTCCAATGCTGTAAATGGTAAAAAAGTTCCATGCTGACCCTAGTCGCAATTTCTGCAGCAGGCCGATAAGAGCTGTTTTTTAACGAATCAATCTTTACCTTTTTAGCAGCCGTGTAAAAATAATTTCTTACAACTGTATATGCCCAGTCATATTTGGGGGTGTCCATATAGCTGCCTTCACCATTCGGCCTTTCTGCAAGTATGCTATTTCTTCTTTCCTTGGAAGGCCGCATATGTGCTAATTCATCTGCTGTTCCGTATCCCAATTCTTCCAGCAGTGTGAAAAACATTGACGCATGCCCCATGCAATCTTGGCTAATGGATGAAAATGCCACGTCCTCTTCAATGTGCGGCGCCAGCCCAAGCCATTCGGATCCGCGGAATGATATGAGCAAATCATCGTCTGCAAACTGAAACAATAAATCAGCTGCAGCATTTTTGAATTGCTCATTTGATTGAATGTCTGTCATATTTTTTATGACCTCCTCCTACATATATTTGGAATCAAGTTCGAGACATCAATGCTTGATTTCACTTCTAATTTAAAAGAGATCGACACAGGAAGCGCTTCCAACATGAGATTTAAAAAAGTGTCTTTAAAAAATCGCTGGTATGAATGATCAGCTGCCCCAGAAGCAAAAGAATGTGAAATAATATCATTAATATAACATTCCTTTAACGACATTTTAATTTAATGTTATATTAAAATCAATAGGAAATGTACAGTCGGTCCACCGGTATGTGTTATCCGGCCCATTGACTCTTGTCTGTAAACGGCTCATCAGCCACCTTAATGGAATCTGTCGGACATCCTTCGCATGCATCTTCCAAGTCATCTGCCAGCTCTTCGGGCACCTCTGCCAATCCTGTATTATTATCCAGGATGACATAAGACAAGCCCTCTTCATTATAATCGAAGATGTCAGGAGCACAGGCACCGCATGAACCGCAGGCAATGCATGTATCCTGGTCAACAATGGTGTATTTAGCCACCGTGCAGTCACCTCCTTTGTTTTCTACACTTTTACCTTTTTCCTTGCCATGATTGTTGTGCTGTGAACCGGTTGAATTCTGGATGAAGGATCAATCGCGGCTTTTGCATGGCTGACGGCAATTGGAGCTTCACCGAATCCTGTTGCGATGAGCTTGACCTTCCCTTCGTACGTATTGATATCACCTACCGCGTAAACCCCTTTAATGTTGGTTTCCATTTTGGAATCAACGACGATCGAATTTTTTTCGATTTCTAATCCCCAATTTTTTATCGGTCCCAGTGAAGCCGCGAAACCGTAGTTACATAAGACTGCATCTACTTCTATAAGGATTTTTTCTTTTGTCTTCACATGCTGCAAAGTGACCGTTTCAATTCTTTTCTCCCCTTCAAGATCAACAGGGATATAAGGAGTCCATATATTTGCTGTCGAGTTCTCAAGTAAAGAAACACTGTGCTCATGGGCCCTGAAATGATCACGCCGATGAGCAATGTTCACCTCTTTGGCGACGGGTTCCAGCATAAGGGACCAATCTACCGCCGAATCACCGCCTCCAAAAACCAGTACTTTTTTATCAGTAAATGCCTTTATATTCTCTACAAAATAATAAAGATTGCTTTTTTCATAGAATGCTGCTTTCTCCAGCGGAAGCTTTCTTGGCTGAAACGCGCCATTACCTGCAGTCATAATGATTGCACGGGAAAAGTGCTTTCCTTTTTCGGTAGTTAAGATAAACGTGCCATCATCTCTTTTTATCAACGAATCCACAGATTCTTCCAGGCAAATTTCCTGATCAAACAGGTTCATCTGTCTAACTAAGTGATCCACCAGCTCCCGGGCGCGAACTTTAGGAAATCCCGCCACATCATAAATAAATTTTTCGGGATAGAGGGCAGAAAGCTGACCGCCAAGCCGGGGCAAACTCTCAATCACTTTTACGGACATTTGCCTGAGACCCGCGTAAAAAGCGGTAAATAACCCTGCGGGTCCTCCACCAATTATTGTTACATCAAACAGCTTTTCATCCATTTTGTCTGTCACTCCTTTTTGCCTAAGAGAATCCAGCATTAGGAAAACATGAGTGGTCCTGGTTTTCTTTGATCCAAGATTCTGACGGCTTTTCCCTCAGATCTTGGAAGGCTTTTTGGAGATCCAATGACCGTTTTAACTGAGACCAGACATGCCGATTTAATCTCATGTTTAATTTGTCTTTCAAGCATCCGGACTTTTTCATGGTTCAGGTCTTGATTGATACCCATATAAAGTTCATCGCATACTTCCACATAAAGCTCTGCACAGTCCATTGGCCCTTCTTTTGACAGCCTGATTTGATAGTGCGGAGAAAGACCTTCAATTTGTAACAGGGTTCGTTCTATTTCAGATGGGAACACATTGACCCCGCGAATAATAATCATATCATCTGTTCTTCCTTTGACTCTGGACATCCTTGTCGTCGTTCTTCCGCATCGGCACGGTTCCCGATGGATGGAGGAGATATCACCCGTACGATATCTTATGAGCGGAAAAGCTTCCTTGGTCAATGTCGTAAAGACCAGCTCCCCATCATTTCCGTCCTCAACGGGCTGCAGAGTTTTTGGATCTATAACTTCCACAAGAAAGTGGTCATCAGCTATATGGAGACCATCTTGCGCTTCATGGCATTCTACGGATACTCCGGGTCCCATAATTTCACTCAATCCATAAATGTCAACCGCTTTGATGTCAAGCAGTTCTTCAAGCTTTTCCCGCATGGCTTCTGACCAGGGTTCCGCACCAAAAATTCCATAACGAAGGCTGTTGTTCCTGGAGTCCAATCCTAAATCAATCATTTTTTCCGCAATATTAAGTGCATAGGAAGGTGTACATCCGATTCCTCTTGGTTTAAAATCTTGTATACTTAATATTTGTCTTTCTGTATTACCGCCTGAAATTGGGACTACAGCAGCACCAAGAAGTTCCGCGCCATAATGTAATCCCAGCCCTCCTGTAAATAATCCATAACCATAAGCGTTTTGGAAGACATCTCCTTTGTTTCCCCCAGCTGCTGTAATTGCTCTTGCAATCAATTCGGACCAAACACGTAAATCATTTTTTGTATAGCTGACCACCGTCGGCTTTCCGCTCGTCCCTGATGAAGCGTGCATTCGGGCGATATTCTCGATAGGCTCAGCAAATAAACCATAAGGATAGTTATCCCGTAAATCCTGTTTTTTTGTAAATGGCAGCTTTGTAATGTCACTAACCTTTTTTATGTCCCCCACTCGAATTCCTTTTTCAGATAATTTTTCTTTGTAATACGGCACCTTGCTGTATACCCTGGCCAATGTTTCCTGTAATCTGAATAACTGTAGTTTTTCTTTATCAAAAATTGACAGCGTTTCCATTTCGGGATTAAACATGATTTCAGCGGGCCTCCAATTCAAGGAATTTTTTTGGTATTGGGATGTAACAAATAAATAACCAACACTAATATTTATGTTATATGTGTAATTTAATTGGTGGGCATAAAAAAGTCAACAGTTTCTTCGGAATTATTTGTTTATTTTTACTTACTTTTTTTATCCTCTCCTTCGAGTTCCTCCATTGGTACAAAATATTGACTCTTGCGGTAACCTGCGGCCTCCATCGTTGCAATGAGTTCTTCCCCGTTGAAAACTTGAATCTTATACCATGCAATCCTTTGATTCCTTTTCTCTTCAACCGCTTTGGCCCTTATCCTGTCTCCTTCTTTTGCCGGAGCCATAAAATTCATCGTTGTTGTCAACCCTACTGCAGTTTTTCCATATGAATTGCTAGCTGCTGCAAAAACATAATCCGCCAGCGCATAAAGTACCGCCCCATGAACAGTATCATGAGAATTCAGCATAAATTCGCGTATGGCCATTGAAGCCGAAGCTGTCCCTTCCCCCATCTCTTCCAATTGAATACCGAGATGGTTAGCATAGGGCTCATTTTCGAATACTGAAAATATTTCCTTGTAAAATACTTTATGCATCCTTTTCTCATCAAAGTTTTTCATGAGTACCTCCTTCTGTATCATTGGATCAATGACTTTTTCAACACCTGCAGTGCACACAAAGATATATTTCGTTTTATTAACGAATTATACATTTATTGTTATATACAATCAATCAAAAGATTTAGAATTGAATATATTTACTGCTTCCTACCAGGTACAAAAGTATTGATAGAAAAGTGAAAATTCGATGTTTTATGGAGACGCTGCAAACAGACTTATATTCGCGAGGCTTAATAGAGGAGATGAAGATTTGTTGTATGACAGGAAGCGCAGGAATATTAAATGGGAGATTTTTACTCCCCTAAGATGTATGCCGATCAACAGCGGTCTCCAAAAGTGTAAAAATGAATCAGGCTTTGGGACCAAAAACCCTAATTTCCGGGAAAAATTCCGACTGCTTTCTAAATGATTTGAAACAGCTTTAGGCATTACCCTTGGACTATTTTTTTAACAAAAACAAAAGAAGTCTCCTTATAAAATGCGACAGCATTTGTAGGGACTTCTTTTGTTCGGTGTGCCGAATGGTATTCAAACATTGTTTCTTTCGGAATAACAGAAAGCCCGAAGGAATGAACGTGGTGTACAGAACAGTCAAAATGGGTTTTCGCGCAAGCCAATAAACTGTTGATCGCCATTTAGACACCCGGCGTACCTCCCGCCCAGACCTGAAACGATTGCATCGACTCGGCCCGCTGCTGTCATCTCCCGGGCGGAAAATTAGATTAATAAGCCCCGGCTCCAAGAGAAACTGAAAGGTCTCTGCCTGATGCACAGCCCACCATCCAATCGGTAACGCACAAATACCCGGTTGCCCGCAATGGAGCGATGAAAGCCCGCAAGATAGGCAGTCATAATCGGCTCCCGTTACAAAGGGGAAGGTTCACTCAATCCTCCCATTCCTCAGCGATTATTTCTTTTTTCACTAAATAATCAAACGTAATATCGGCCAGCTCCCTGACCTCCTCTTCAGCTGGAATGAAACCCCTTCTGATGAGCTCTTCGTAGAAAAATTCGGCAATCTCATCCGTATCGATAAACACATCAATATCTCGCATTTCATTCCGCCCCTTTTTATTTTTTATTTTCTTCCTCTAAATACATTTCCCAGGCCTTATCAAACACAGAAAGTGTTGAGCGATATTCACCGTTTAATTCCAGATAATCGCTGATTTCGGCATAATCCGTGGACGTCTTTGGAAAACTGTGATCCTTATAGACCTCTTCAGAAAAATAACTGATAGGGTCCTTTGCTTCCGGCTGCCGATATTTGAGTATAAAGTGATAAAAGGACTTGTTCATCATTCCATTCGCCTTTCAGCCTTACTTGTCCATTCAATATAACCGATGAACGGGCTCATGTAAATGAAAAGAACTTGCCTGCCTGTGATTTATTCATAATGTATGCTGGAATGGGCTCAAAAAGCCCCCTTTTTTTTACAGGGGGCTTTTAGTTTTGGCAAATAACCATTGTCTTCCTCTATTTTTGTTTTAGAATTTAGGTCAACACCAGCAGGCGCCAATAATAATCAACAAGATGAACAGCACAACGATCAGTGCAAAGCCGCCTCCAAAGCCTCCACACCCGTAGCCGGGCCCACCATAACCGTATGCCGGCGAAACAAAGCCGTCACATCCACATCCGCCGCCGTAGCCTCCATAGTACATGAAATCACTCCTCATTTATTTCTTATAGTCTATTCATCCATATACTATGTCGGTGATTCAATGGCTGCATGTGCACCTGCCCATGTATGTTATGAAATATGGGATGGTTATCCTAAATAAATGGTTACTCAAACAGTTTTTTATATTCAGAATAACCCTCTTCATCCAGTTTTTCCTTCGGAATAAACCTCATGGCTGCGGAATTAATGCAATATCTTAAACCAGCAGGTCCTGGACCATCGGGGAAGACATGCCCTAAATGTGAATCGGCCGTTTTGCTCCTGACCTCTGTTCGAATCATCCCATGGCTTAAATCTTCTTTCTCCAATATTTCACTTTCTTCAATCGGTTTCGTGAAGCTTGGCCAGCCGCACCCAGCATCATATTGGTCCAGCGAGCTAAACAATGGTTTGCCGGAAATAATATCCACGTAAATTCCTTCTTCTGTATTATCCCAATATTCATTATGAAACGGCGGCTCTGTCCCATTATTTTGGGTTACCTCATACTGCATCGGTGTCAATTTCTTTTTCAGTTCACTTTTTTCCAACTTGATCACCCCAATGTCGTTCTATAAATTGAGCTCTTCCGGACCCATGTTGATAAGCCTGATAACGTACCGGATTTTTTCTGTAAAAATCTTGGTGGTAATCCTCAGCCTCATAAAACGGCTTGGCCGGTTCAACAGGTACAGTAATCGGCTTTGAAAATCTTCCGCTGCGGTCCAACTGCTTTTTTGATTCTTCGGCAAGAAGCCTTTGTTCTTCGTTGTGATAAAAAATTGCAGGCCGATAAGAGCCGCCCCGGTCATAAAATTGCCCCCCTGCATCGGTTGGATCAATCTGCATCCAATACATATCGAGAAGCTGATTATACGAGATCACTTCCGGATCGTACGTAATTTGCACTGCCTCTGTATGCCCGGTAAGGCCTGAACACACTTGCTCATAGGTAGGGTTTGCCAATGTCCCTCCGGTATATCCGGAAATCACTTTTTTTATTCCGGGCATTTCATGAAACGGCTTCACCATACACCAAAAACATCCGCCGGCAAATGTTGCAAGCTCCAGCCGGTCATTTTCTGTCATGAGCCCTCACCTCCATATACTTATCATATATCGTATTATTCAGACGGTACAAGCATTTTCATGGATATCTTGTCTTCCTCCAAATCAAACTCTTGGACCCTGACCTGGATTCCGTTATTCAATCTCATATCCTGCAATGAAACATATACCCGCTCATCATTTGGTTGAATGATTACCCATGATGGAAGCTTATATGCATCCCGGATAAATTTCAATATATAGGAAACAGGCAGTTTCACGTCGCCCAAAAAGACATTTTTTTGTTCAAGCACCAAATCACCATTTTCCAATGCTTTGGGATCAAAGGTCATTTTCAGCTGCAAGGATTGTGAAAACACGGAGACTTCCCCATACAATTCCACGTCATTGGTTAAAAACACATTATAATGGATGGGGCCGTTTAATTCTTCTCTTTCAATATAATCATTAATCAGCCTTGTCAAATCTTCCTTTTTCGTCTGAATGGTAAATTCGGAGTAGCCTTTTGTATGAGTATTTCCCTTTGGAATCTCTTGCTGGTCTGAAGATAAAAACAATAAGACCATCAACGTCAAAGCAAACACGATATTAAGGGCAGCTAATACTAAAAAACCTATTTTCCAATAATTTTTGTTTGCCACGATTGTCTTCCCCCATATGGAAACTTACGACTTACAAAAGCTCTGCCGCTGACAACATGTCGTAGATCCTTTCCGCTATTAATTCATATCCGCGTGTATTCGGATGGAAGTAGTCTGTATAAAGTAAACGTTCTTCATTGTCCTTGAAAATATCATCGACCGGGACGAAGAGAGCTTCTGGATAACTCTCTGCAGTTTCCGCACTTACTCTGTTCCAATTATTTACAATTTGATCCATTTCCTTAATATCTGAGAACCACTTGATAAACGGGTTATATATCCCTACCAAAACAATGCCTGCTTCCTCATTATAGCTCCTGATTAATGAAAAAATGGCATTCAGCTTTTTTTCGTAGTCCTTTTCTGCTGCAATGAATTTATTGATTTCCAGACCCAGCAAGTTGTCTTTAAAAACCTGCATGACATCATTTCCGCCAATCGTCATAATAACGAGATCCGCTCTTTGAATGTCCGCTTTGACCGCAGGTTCCTGGAGCCGCTTGAGAAGATGGTCTGTCCTGTTTCCTCGCTTGCCATGATTAATGAATTCTGCTCTGTTAACGCCTTTTAACTTCTCCAGGTCTTCCTTCAAAAATGGTATATATCCACCGAACTCTTCATCTGAGCCTACCCCCTGTGTTAAAGAATCACCAACTGAAACGATTATATAATCCCTTGGGACAAAATCGGATGGAGGGAGTGGTTTTTTGCTTATAGCCGTTTCATGAATACTCAGGTGTTCATTTTGGCTGGCACAACCGGAACACCATAATAAAAAAATAATCGCCATGAATGCAAACTTTTTCATCTGACCTTCCATCTCACTTTATTGAAATGCTTTCATTATAACATCATATGCAAAAGTCATTAAAAGATTTAAAGGGGACACCGTACAACCTCCGCAGCCATTACACCTTGTAGGAGTAGTCCTTTGCCGCCGCAGAAAATCCCTTCACCCTTTTGCAAATATTGCTTATCATGATCATTTTCTTCCCCCATATGACGTTCGAGGAATGATTATTTTTAAATCATGACGCCTGAAGCCGGAAAGTCCCGTGGGGACATATTAAGACTATGACGATACTGGACGGGATACTTTAGAGAAGGCCTCCAGCAGGGTGCTGCTTTGTTATTCCGCATAATACGAAAAACCGATTGCACCCTGACCCGTATGTGTACTGATCACCGGGCTCGTCCATAGAATCTCAACGGACTGGAAGCCTGTATTTTTTTCGATCTGTTCTTTTAATTTTAAAGCAAAATCTTGCCCATCTGCATGAGCGATGCTTGCATATTTGATTGTTTTCCCTCTGATGTCGTTCATAAACTGCTTGGCCATATACTTAACGGCCTGTGTTTGGCTGCGTACTTTGGCTACCGGGGAATATTCCCCATCCTCAAGGATGGCAATCGGTTTAATATTTAGAAGGGACCCGATCATTGCTGTCCCTTTCCCGATCCGTCCGCCTTTTGCCAAATTCTCAAGGGTATCCACCACAACATATAAATAAGTATGGGCCTTCATACCGGTTAATCTGTCTGTAATTTCTTTACTTGTCCATCCTTCTTTTGATAATTTTGCAGCCTCTATTACCTGAAAGCCTAGGGCTCTGGAAGTAAAATAAGAGTCAATAACCGTTACTTTTCCTTTTACCATACTCGCAGCCGTTTTTGCTGTTTCCACAGTTCCGCTTAATTTTTTTGCCAAGTGAATAGAAATGACTTCGCTTCCATCTTCCGTCAGATCGTTATATAAATCAATAAATTTTCCTAATGACGGCTGAGAACTTTTAGGAAAAAGATCCGTCCGGCTCATTTTTTTGATAAAATCTTTTGGAGTAATTTCTACGCCATCCAAGTATGATACCTCTCCGAAAGAGATCGTTAAGGGAATCTTATATACCTGCCATTTTTCAGTTTCTTCATTTGTCAGATCACAGCTTGAATCTGTTACAATTTTAATCATTTTCTCTGCACACCCCTTTTTCAAACGAAAAAGCGAACCCACCGGTTCGCTCAGCTTGTAGAGAAAGTATATGTTTTTTTCTCTACAGGCTTTTTTATTTTACATTTAGACGACTTGTATCTAGATTTTTGTGTTTTTATTTTTAAGAAAAAGATTCCCATCCACCTAGACCTG